>NZ_AJZR01000061.1:7500-148370 GCF_000271925.1 Capnocytophaga sp. oral taxon 412 str. F0487
GCGGGTTTCTTTGATTTTCTTTTCCAACTCCTTAGCCGATAAATATACCGATTGCGCTTCGGCAGCTGTGCGCTCTTTAAACGACGGATCGTAGTGAAATTCGGTTATAGGGCTCTTGCTGAGGCTATTCTCTATCTTCTTGTGCAAAGGCTGAGGCGTGATGTTGTGTGCCTTGTTGTAGTTCATTTGCTTTTCACGGCGGTAATTGGTGTCGTCAATGGTACGTTGCATACTCTCAGTAATCTTGTCGGCGTACATTATTGCTTTTCCATTCACATTGCGGGCAGCCCTTCCTACGGTTTGAGTGAGCGAACGAGTGGAACGCAAAAAGCCTTCCTTATCAGCATCGAGGATAGCGACGAGCGACACTTCGGGCAGGTCTAAGCCCTCACGGAGGAGGTTCACCCCTATGAGCACATCAAAGAGTCCTTTGCGCAGGTCTTGCATAATCTCCACGCGTTCCAATGTATCCACATCACTGTGAATGTAACGACACCTAATACCAATGCGAGTGAGGTATTTGGTAAGTTCCTCTGCCATTCGCTTGGTGAGGGTGGTTACCAATATACGCTCGTCTTTCTCGGTGCGCAGTTGTATTTCTTCTACCAAATCATCTATTTGATTGGCACTGGGGCGCACTTCTATTTCGGGGTCGAGCAAGCCGGTGGGGCGTATCACCTGCTCTACGTACACGCCTTGCGTTTGCTGGAGCTCATAATCGGCAGGGGTGGCACTCACGTAAATCACTTGGTTTTGTAGCGCTTCAAACTCCTCGAATTTCAAAGGACGGTTGTCCATCGCTGCGGGCAATCGGAAACCATATTCCACCAAATTTTCTTTTCTACTGCGGTCGCCACCATACATCGCGTGCACTTGTGAGACAGTTACGTGACTCTCGTCAATCACCATCAAAAAATCATCGGGGAAGTAATCTATGAGGCAAAACGGACGTGTGCCTGGTTCTCTACCGTCCAAATAGCGAGAGTAGTTCTCAATACCCGAACAGTACCCTAATTCCCGTATCATCTCAAGGTCAAACTCAGTGCGTTCTTTCAGCCGTTTGGCTTCTAAGGGTTTGCCTAAAGCCTCAAAGAACTCTACTTGCTTCACCAAATCTTGTTGAATGTTCCATATCGCTTTTTGGAGAATATCGGGAGAAGTAACAAACATATTAGCGGGGTAGATATTGAGGCTCTGGTAGTGGTCTAACACGTGATTAGTAGTAGGGTCAAACTGTTCTATCTCTTCAATTTCATCGCCAAAAAAGTGAATGCGGAAGGCGTTGTCATCATACCCAGGAAAGACATCAAGCACATCGCCTTTGATGCGGAAATTGCCGTGCCTAAATTCGGCTGTTGTACGGGCATAGAGACTTTGTACCAATCGATGCATCAGCTTGGTACGGGGGAGTATATCGCCTTGTTTGAGGGTGATTACATTCTTTTGAAATTCGACAGGATTACCGATACCATACAAACACGACACCGATGCCACAACCAATACATCGCGCCTGCCCGACAGCAAAGCAGAGGTCGTACTGAGACGCAGTTTTTCAATTTCATCGTTAATAGAGAGGTCTTTTTCGATATAAGTACCTGTGGAAGGTATATAAGCTTCCGGCTGATAGTAGTCGTAGTAAGAGACAAAGTATTCCACCGCGTTATTGGGGAAGAAAGTCTTAAATTCAGAATACAACTGAGCAGCCAGCGTCTTATTATGTGCCAACACAAGAGTAGGACGCTGAATGCGCTCCACCACGTTAGCGATAGTAAAAGTCTTTCCAGAGCCCGTAACGCCTAATAGCACTTGGTACTTATCGTTGCGCTCTATACCTTTTACCAATTGGTCGATAGCCTGAGGTTGGTCGCCCGTAGGGGCAAAGTCAGAAACTATATTGAATTTCATTTGATTTAACCATAAATAAGAGTGCAAAGATAGTGAAGAAAACTGAAAAGTAAAAATTATTTCACGCACATAGCTCAGAGACTCTAAATACTAAAATCTAAATTCAAAATTTTATAGTCTTTTCTCGTCCATCTATTCACCTCATCTTTGCTTTCTTTTCGATTTATTACCCTCAAAACTGCTTCCCCCTCTTAACTCTTAACCCCTCACTATTAACTCTTTACAAACCCTTTCTATACCAATCGTCCAAGATTCGTATAAGCTTCCTATAAGCTCTCTATAAGCTAACACCACCCCCCTTACAGCCTTTTTTTACAAAAATCCTCCCTCCCCTCTTCCGAACTTCTCCGTTTCCTTCCGAATCTTCCTAACAGCCCCAACACATCGCTTTTTCATCTCAAACTTTGCCAAAGTTAATAGCTCGTCGTGCTACGACTGCCTGTGCGGCTCGCACCTTTGGCAAAGTTAATTATCAGTATTTCTAGCATTATTGTCATTTTCTAATTCCCTCATTTTCTAATTTTCTAATTTCAGTACCCGTAGCGGTCGCCCCAGAGTTTTTTGAGATAGTCGCGTAGGGCATTCTCACGTGGATTATCAGAGGGTTCATAGAAGGTTTCTCCTTGTAATTCATCAGGCAAATAATCCTGAAAGGCAAAATTACTTTCATAATCGTGAGCATATTGGTAGTCTTTGCCATAGCCGAGCTCTTTCATCAGTTTGGTAGGGGCATTGCGCAAATGGATAGGTACACTCAGGTCGCCTGTTTGCTTCACAACCTGTTGGGCTTTGTTAATTGCCTTATAAGAAGCGTTGCTCTTAGGCGAAGAAGCGAGATATATAGCACACTGACTGAGGATAATACGCGCCTCGGGGTAACCAATAGTCGTAACGGCTTGAAAGGTGTTGTTAGCCAAAATCATTGCAGTAGGGTTAGCATTGCCTATATCTTCGGAAGCGAGAATGAGCATACGGCGTGCGATAAACTTCACATCTTCACCACCTTCAATCATTCGTGCCAACCAATAGACTGCGCCATTAGGGTCACTGCCCCGTATCGATTTGATAAAAGCCGAAATGATATCGTAATGCTGTTCACCTGTTTTGTCGTAGAGTACGGTGTTTTTCTGCACCAATCTAAGGACGCTGTCGTTCGTAATCACTACTGGTTCACCTTCAGGAGTCGCATTGACGATGAGCTCAAAAGTGTTCAACAATTTGCGTCCGTCGCCACCTGAGAGTCGCAAAAGAGCTTCAGTTTCTTGCAGTTCAATATTTTTGGTTTTAAGAATAGCATCTTGGGTAATGGCATTATGAAGCAGTTGCTCTAAATCTTTGCGCTCAAAAGCGTTCAGTATATACACTTGGCAACGAGAAAGCAAGGCAGGAATCACCTCAAAACTGGGGTTCTCGGTAGTTGCTCCAATGAGGGTAATCCAACCTTTTTCAACAGCCTGCAAAAGGGAATCTTGTTGGGTTTTGTTAAATCGGTGAATTTCGTCGATGAAAACAATAGGGTTTTGGGTAGTGAAGAGTCCACCACTTTGTTTGCTTTGGTCAATTACTTCGCGCACTTCTTTAATCCCCGAACTAATGGCACTCAAGGTATAGAAAGTGCGATTGCTTTGGTGCGCAATGATATTAGCCAGCGTAGTTTTACCCGTACCTGGGGGACCCCAAAAGATAAGCGATGGCAAAAGACCCCGTTCTATCTGTTGGCGCAAAGCCCCTTGAGTTCCAACCAAGTGCTCTTGTCCCACATATTGCGCTAAGGAAGTGGGGCGCATACGTTCTGCTAAAGGAGAAGACATTGATATAATGATTAATGTTTAATGATTAATGAAATCAACTTTGCCAAAGAGTAGTAATGTATAAACTGCCTGTCGTACTACGACCTATTTTGTGATATTGGTACTAGAAGCAGAGCCGATGCCTACCACCTCGTCGTAGAGAGCACCAGGAGCGCGGTAGTACACTAGCACGAGGTAAGTGTTTTCAGTTTGTTGAAAATTACCACTTATTTCGTTGAAATCAACTATGTTGCCTGCTTTGGTAGCAAACTTATAGTTGTAAAACCCTTGTTTGAGAAGTACTTTCCCTTTGAAAAGACCGTCTTTTTCGTCATAAGTGAGTTTGTATTCATCACGGAGTTCGTAGTTGCTAAACTTGCCGTATACATACACTTCTTTACCCCAAAAAGTAGATTTCCCTTCTAAGGCAAAATGCACTTGGGTGTAATCGGCTTCATTGGCAGGGTTCATTCCGTTGATAGTGGTTACCAAGAAATCGCCATTGATATCAGGATAATAAGTATAGACATTGCTCGCACGGCTTACATTGGTAAACAAGTAGCTATTTACCCATTTGCTTCTATCCAAACGATAGACTCCCGATGCAGGCACGTGTATATCCTTGCTATCAAAATAGAAGTATTCATTGCCTCCCCAGAAAGCCGTTTCGCGGTCGTAGCGATACACGAGGTCGTTACCCATCACGTACTGAGGTTTTACACCCGTGATAGCCGTATCCCAACGGTAGTTTTGCAGTATGGCTACTTTCACCGCTACATTAGGATTATCAAGTCTAAAATCTTTCTGCTTAATAGTGAACTGTACTACTTGTTGAGTATCGAAATACTGCAAATCGCGAGCGCGTTTTACTTCGGTGAGTACATTCACTTGGGGTGTATAGAGCACAAATCGGCGTGAAAAGAGCTCTGTGCCATAACTATCGGTGATAGAGAGCATATAGTTACCGCTGAGAGTAATTTTAGTGAGTTCATTAGGGAAAGTAAGGCGGTAATGCGAATAGCCTTGCAGGGTACCATAGGAGTTACTCTCGGGCTGTACCGGTTGGTTATCAATGCCTTTAAGGTATTCGCTTTTCAGCAGAGAAGAGACTGACCAATCGGCGTTGCAATGGGTGATTTTGTAGTAATAAGTCTCCTCATTACCCCCGAGGTCATCAAACTGCAAACTAAACGACTCGTTACGGCGCACGATAGGGAATTGGTTTTTATCGTTGCCATTAGCTTTGAAGATAATCGTTTTAATATAATCAGGTGGTGTTTTCTCCACCAGCGGTTGAGCTTGCATTGCCAAGGGAAGTAGGAGTAAAAAGAGAAGTTTTTTCATAATTAAATATTTATATTTGTCTTAGGTGTACTATTTTTTATTTAGTAAAATAAATATTCTCCACAAGAATAGAACTCACTTACTTCACTCCGTGCATCAGTTTCTTCACAAACGGATTGATAAGAATAATGAGTACCCCTGCTACAGCAGGCACAATGGTAAATATCAAAAAGAAAGTACTCAAACTGTACTCACGGGTGATATTCTCTATCTGTCCGCCCAGTACAGCTGCTAATTTATGACCAATAGCTACAGCAAGGTACCATACCCCAAACATAAATGCTATCATTCGTGCAGGTACAAGCTTCGAGACGTACGAAAGCCCCACAGGCGATAAGCACAACTCACCCATAGTGTTAAACATATAAGCAAATACAAGCCATAACATACTCACCTTTACTCCGTGAGTTACCCCGTGAGAGCCTAAGGCGAGTAAACCAAATCCTACTGAGAGCATCAGCAGTCCGATGCCGTATTTCTTCGCAGCAGGTGGATTATACTTGCTATCCCACCAACGTGAGAACAAGCTCGCTAAGGCAATAATGAAGAAAGAATTCAGGATAGAAAACCACGATACAGTCGTCTCTACCCAGTTATCGCGCTCTTCTTTCACTTGCGCAACTATCAGCCCGTTGTCAGTATTGAGCTCTGCTCCCCGCTGTTTTGCCCACTGTTCCTTTTCGGCATCTACATAGCCAAACGAAGTGTTTTTGTTGTTCTTGCTTAGCAATTTTATCTCTTGTCCTACTTTTAGGTCATAATCAGCTACTCCTATGATAGTAGTACGTTCTACGATTTTCAAATCAGGGCGAGCGACTCTGTTTTCTTCAGTAATAGGGATATAAGTAGTTCTGCCCTGTGTATCGGTTTGTTCATAAGCTTGATAGCTCACACTGTAAGCAGTAGTTTTGAAGTCGCGTTGTAGCATCCACGAAGCGATGCCCCATACAAGACTAAAGCACAGCAATAACACTACTACGGCAGGAAATATCTTTTTGTAGGTTTTCTTTACCAAAAGGAAAAGTACGTAAGTAATCAGTAATAGTGGAATCACGGTGAGTAGTGCATTAAAAATATTGTAAAGTACTGCCCAATTACCCTGTAATTCACGCTCTATATTGTCCCGTGCAAAAATCACTAAAGACGAAGCCCCTTGTTCAAACGACAACCAAAAGAACACCACAAAAAAGGCAAAGATGACCACGGTAAGCATACGGTCGCGCACTATCGTAGTATAACGTATTATGCGACTTCCTATCAGGTAAAAGAAAGCTATTAAGCCTACAATCACCATCACATATTGCCCTTTAAGCCCTGAGGTAGCAGCCCACCCAAAGAGGTCGATATTCCATATTTTCGAGAGAGGGTCGTTTAGTGCATAACCAATACCTATGATTGCCGAAAGTGCTACCAATATCTTATCTACGGTAGTGAAAGGATTGAGTTTTTCCTCTTCTTGTTTTGCATCACTTGTAGTCTCTTTTTTTTCTTGCTTGCGTGGCTCACATCCTATTGAACCAAATAAAGGTTTGGCAAACCAAAACTGTATAGTTCCCAAGAGCATAAACACTCCTGCCAAACCGAAACCCCAACTCCACCCAATGCGTTCTGCTAAGTAACCGCAGAGCATCATTCCAAAGAAAGCTCCAGAATTTACTCCCATATAGAAGATGGTATAAGCAGCATCTTTCTTCTCGGGTAGGTCTTTGTACATTTCCGATACAAATGACACCATATTAGGTTTGAAAAAGCCTGTTCCTATCACCAAAAGTGCAAGCCCCAAATAGAGCGAAACCTCAGTTTCAAAAGCCATCGACACGTGTCCTAAGGTGATAATAACCGCCCCAATAATTACTGCCCAGCGGTAGCCGGTAATCTTATCGGCTATTATACCTCCAAGTATAGGAGTGAGGTAAAGAAGCATAACATACGTACCAAAGAGTGCACCCGCGTTTTCAGTACTCCACGCCCATCCTGGGTTATACCCTATAAGCGTCATTGTAAGAAAGTTGATGAGCAGTACGCGCATTCCATAAAACGAAAAACGCTCCCACATTTCTGTAAAGAAGAGCACGAACAGCCCCGCTGGATGTCCTAATACTTGTGTATCGAAAATTGTCTTTTTAGTCATATAGATTTTATTCGTTATTTTTCTTGCTTTTCAACTCTTAACTCTTAACTAAAAATATCCCACTTAATTCCCAATCGAATAATAAAATCTCTATACGGCTGACGTGGTGCAGAATAATAGTTGTAAGGATTTCCTATTTTTAGCCAGTTGCTCACGGGCACTTGCCATTGTTCTAAAGAGAAGAAAATGCGCATCGTACGCACTTTGGCATTGAGAAAAAAGTCAAACATCGGAAAGTTACCCGTCTTCTCTGCCGTCTGTACAGCAAATTCCCCTAAAAGCGGATTGTACTGATTGGAGTAATATTTGGTGAAGTAATTAAACCCTATCCCCGTTTGTAAGTACATTGCCTTGTTGAACAAGTGTGATGCAAAGTAAAAACTATTGCGAGTCACAAAAGTAGGCACATTCAAAATATTGCTGTCTTGTACCACTTGCTGGTAAAGCATAGTGTTATCTAAGCCCCATTTACCAAATTTAAACTCTTTTTGTACTTTCAGTTGCAAATATTGTATATTGCTACTGTACTGCTCAGGACGCACTTTCCCTAAGGTTTCTTCTTGAAAATAAGTGTAGTTGTTGAGGTTGGTAAGACTGAGCGACGCATTCCCCCATTGGGTTTTCAAATCGCCATAGAGGGTCTGGGTATTCTGTTTATTAAACGAAGTATAGTTATCCCAATTAAACTGCTTGTAATCGCTTTGATACAGCAAATAATTAAAATTAGGCATAGCCGAATGCAATTCAGCTCCTGCGGTGATGCTGTTCTTATCGTCAAAAGCATAGGCAAGTTTTCCACTCAGTCTAGTTCCTGTCATCTTGCCTACAAATGTCTGTTCACCCTCTGCTTCTATACTGAAACCACCTACTCTCTTATGCCATTGCACACCTAAACTCAGGTCGGTATCCTTAATTTGTCGGCGTTGCAACACTCCCGATACGTAGTAAGCGTTCTGAAAGTAATAATTGTAGAAATAAGCATTTCCAAAGAGGAAGGTTCTACCCAGATAGGGCAATTCAAGCTCTACTCCCAAGCGGTTGATCATCTTCTTCAAGCGCGCCTTATCGTGCAGGTTTTGGGGTACATAGGCATCGCCAAAATAACTGTTGCTTTGGGTTTCGTCATAAGTATAATGTTCGGTTTCGTAGCTAAACAAATGGCGGAAGCGTATCTGCTTGTACGAAGCCAGCGAATCGCGGTTGCGCAAGAAAGCGTAGTCGTGTTGCAAAAAATAACGCTTGCTCTCCCGGATATTCTCAGCATTGAGCAATTGCACGTCTATTGTCGCACGGTTTTTAAACTGTTTTTCACCTCCCTCAAACTGCTCGGGCGTTACTATACCTCCATTCTCCTGACTGGTGATATCGTGAGAAGCAAAGTGTGCAAAGGCAGTGTATTTCTTGTTAGGCGATACGTAGGAAAAGCCCGCTCTAAAATTGCCATTGCTCACTAATATACGTTGGTATTTACCCAAGGAACGCAAACCTTTGTAAGCGATAAAGATATTGAGGTTGGGCTGTAGATTGATTGAAAAAAGGGTATTCAAAAACTGACCTTGTTCCATACCGCTTTTGTAAGTAAACTCAGTAAGTGGCGTAGGCAAATGGTAATAAGTTACCTCTTCCGGAGTGAGGTAGAGTTGCTTTTTAGCTTCTGCTCCCATCGAAGGCAGGTAATCCTGACGGCGGAAGTCGTAAGAGAGTGCATTATACGGTTGCCCCATATTCGAGAAAGGCATCTTGCCAAACATATCCTTTCCCCACTCGTTGTTCAGGTAATACTTTTGCATCGTAAGCGAAGTATCTACCGAGGTGGTATCGCGGGTATAAGTAATAATTTTGTAGTCGCGTGCAGTGAAAGTAATGCTGTCTTTCTTCTTTTTAGGACGCAACGACTTAAAGGTTACCCCGCCCTCCTGATTGTTGTTCGCACTATCGTCTTCTTGTGCCCAACTCAGCAAGGGGAATAGTAATCCTATAAGGAAATATATAGTTTTTTTCAGTGTCATTCGTTTCTATTTGGGGGCAAAGATAGGAATAATTTGTCAATTAGCCAATTTGTTAATTTTAGATACAGGTCAAACATACCAAATTTATTCGATAGTGCGAGCTTGCTATTTGTGTCTATCTCGTTATATCAATTGCTGAGACTGTCCGAAAAGTCTTAAAATCGCATTTGCGTCACTACATTTTGCTAAAGTTTCAGTCTTTGAAAAAGTTGATTACCTTGATAATCAATTTCTTCTATTTATATTGTAGGAGCGATTGTCAAATCACCCTCACAGAACAAAACTTTTAGGACAGTTCAAGCTTTTATAATTAACCAATAAACTACATAACTGACAAAACAACTATATTTTTAATCTTTTATTTGTAAATATTTTTGCTAATCAAAAAAATATCCTTACCTTTGCGTCGTTAATTTTTAAATGATAAAGTTATGTTGTATTTTTTCAAATCCATCAGAAGATCAGTAAAACACTGGTACATTCACCTTATTTTAGGGATTTTGTTCATTCTTTGTGGTATAGGGGTAATTATATCACCACAAGCTTCTTATCTTACCCTTTCAGTACTCTTTAGTCTCTCATTCTTAATATCAGGGATAACTGAATCCTTCTTTGCCCTACAAAATACTAAAACTCTCAACGGTTGGGGTTGGTATTTGGTAAGCGGACTCATTTCATTGATAATGGGTATTTTTTTACTTATGTATCCCGCCCTATCAATGTTTATATTACCACTGGTAGTAGGATTCACATTGTTATTCCGTTCGTTTCAGTTACTCGGTTTTGCCTTCGAAGTAAAAGAAGCTGGTGTACTGAATTGGGGTAACCTAGCCATAGTAAGCGTATTGGGTATTATCCTTTCGTTCATTTTGATTGCTAATCCTATCTTTACAGGTATCTCATTAGTAGTGTTCACAGGTTTAGCGTTTATCTTCACAGGTATTTCTTCTGTAGTACTTTCGTTCAATCTGAAAAAGTTAAAAAGTTCTGCTCAAAAGTTATCAGATGATTTAAAGAACCGTATAGAAGACCTCGAAAAAGAAGTGAGAGAAGCTTTAAAATAACAGCAGATTAGCAAAATACCACTGGCACGAGTCTATAGTTATACCTATGACTACAGAACTATAGTGCTTTTTTACAGAAAATACCTCCAAAGAATTAAATACTCTTTGGAGGTATTATGATTTTATAATTGATGTGCCTACACCCAATATCCAGTACCCTTTTTAAGAGTTATCTTTACTCTTACCTTCAGTAATTGTCATTATTGCACTGTGATATTAAAAGAATACTCCATTGGTAAACCCATACCACCGCAATACCGTTTCGCCCCACAAAAGTATCATCAACCAACTAATAAACATCATCGTGATACCAAACTTGAAGGTGTCGCTCCAGCTGTATTGATTGGTAGTGTATAGCAGGGCAGCAGGTTTACTGTTAAAGGGCAGTACATACACGTGTCCCACGAGCATTGCTACGGGGAAAGCCAGACTCATAATCGGATACCCGTTTTTCTGAGCTACCCCTATGGCAATAGGAATGAATATGAGGGTAAGCATTGTTTTAGATTGGAATATAAGCGAGAAAAGCAAAATCCCTCCTGTGAGTATCATATACAATACCCAAAACGGAGTGGCTTGTGTTATCCCTAAACTACCAAAAAGTGCATCTATAAGTGTGCCAGGCAAACCTGTCGCATCAAGTCCTGCCCCTAAGGTATAAGCACCTGCCGAGAACAATAGCAAGTGCCAAGGAATGTCTACATCGTTCCATTTCACGACGCCTACGCCCGGAAGCAAGGCTACTACGGCACCCATAAAAGCTACTGCTGTTTGGTTGATACCGTGTTGCTTATCAGTAGCCCACAAGATGAGTACACAAACAAAAATAGCAATCGCTTTATACTCCTCAAACTTCATTTTGCCGAGCTTGTTAAGCTCTTCCCTAAGCCTTTCCATACCTCCTTCAATCTGTGGTACGCGCTCTTCTTTTTTCAGTGGAAAATATATTTTCGAGCCTACGAACCACGCGATGAGAATAAGCAACACGCTCATCGGAAAGGCTGCTTTAAACCAATCCTGATAACTAAAAGAGCCTATACCCATAGCTCCTGCTATAAGAGAGCCCGCTAAAAGAGCTGCCCCTGAGCCTGTCAAGAAGGCATTAGCTCCTAAATTGATTTGGAAAAGGTTCTGCAATATCAAATTCCTACCGAAGTTATTGCGGTGTTCTCCTCCCGTAGCTCCGTAGATAGCGGCTATTACCATAAAGATAGGCAACAGTATAGCAGCTTTGGCAGTAGTTGCCGAAATAAATGCCGATAGTACTAAGTTAATAATGATAAAACTCAGTATAATACCTCCCGAATTTCTGCCAAACTTCAACACAAACCACAAAGCAAATCGCTTCGCCACCTGCGTTTTCACTAACATACTCGCCAAGATAAACGAAAGAATATTGAGCCACATCACAGGGTGTCCTAATTGAGCATATGCCGTCTTGTCGGTCGTGACTCCACAAAGTACAATGCCCAGTATTACCAGTAATGAAGTGAGGTAATTGGGGATTGCTTCGGTAATCCATAAAATAATAGCAGCTACAAAAATAGCCAGCATCGCGTAGTTGATGTGTATAAACTCGTCGTGTGTTGCCTGTTGTAGAGTTACTTTTTGCTCGTCCGAGAGTTTTTTTTCTCCCTTCATTGTAGCTGTTAGTTGTTTGGTTTTAGCCTTTTCTATTTGGGCATACCGAGCCATCGCCGATTCAGTAAGCGGTGTCGTCTTCTCATTGGTATCAATCCGGTTGATAAACGAAATATTGGCTACCCAGTAAATAAGCACAAAGGCGAGGATAGCAAGCGGTCCTCCAATGCGTTGGAGGAACCGCTCTACCCCTGTTTTTTGTACCTTTGGCAACTTTTCGATATGATAGTTATTCATATCCAAAGGGTCAAAGGGTGGCGTGTGGTCGGTATTGTTTGTCATTTCCAGTTCTTATAAGGGTTCTTCATTAACATTGAATTGTAATAACGCTTGTCTCCTGTCACTTCTTCACCCAACCACTCAGGACGGGCAAAAGTAGCTTTCTCGTCGGGTAATTCAATCTCTGCCATTACAAGTCCTTCATTGTCTCCATAGAACTCGTCAATCTCAAAACAATAGTCGCCGTTCTTTACCAAATAACGTGTCTTGTCTATAATACCTGGTTCACATAGCTTCAATAGCTCTTGCACTTCAGCTACGGGTATTTCCTTTTCCCATTCAAACCGGCTTGCGCCACTTTCATTACCGATGCCTTTTATGGTAATGAAACCTTTGTCCCCTTTTATGCGCACTCTCACCGTGCGTTCGGGAACGGAGCTCAAATAACCTTGGGTGATACGAGTCGCCTTAAACGATGCCGTTTTATAGGCATCGCTCTTCACCATAAATTTTCTTTCTATTTCTTGTGCCATAACTTAATTTGCTAAGGGTTTATGTATCATTCCAATCACGCGTTTAATCGCTTGCAAGTAGTTGATGTTCTCTACTCCTTCCAATCCGCAATCGGCAATGGTTTTCTTAATATCTTCTATCTCGGTAGACTCTGAGTTAATGGTTTTCACCAAAGCCCCATTGATATATACGTTGCCGGTTTCGCAAATGGTATTGTTCACCATATAACCAAAACGCACCTTCTCAACGGTTACTGCTTGCAAGTCGGGGTGTGCTTCCACCATCTGTAAGAACTCTCCTAAGGTGTATTCTCCTTTGGTAAGCTCAGGCATTCCTTGCGCTTTAAAAGCGGGGAATACCTCTTCTTTAAGCACTTTTGCCGAGATGGGAAACTCTCCTTTCATCAGTGGGTTCCATTGTTCTAAGCCATCTACCTTTTGTACAAAGGTTTTGATGTCCATCTTACCATCGCGAATTTTAGTGTTATTCACATCGTTAGTCCTACTCACAATATAGGTTTCGGTACTGCGGCGTTCCCATACTTTTTCAGGAACAGGTACACTTAGGCGTGCCATACGCTCTGCTTGTTTAGCAAAGCAACGCCCAAAACTGCGAAACTCAAAACGCGGTTTAGAAATTTCGCCTATCTTTAATTCTTCTTTTGCCATAATTATGTTTTTATATCATTTATTGTTTAATCGCTTATTTTGTAATATTTCCCTACAATAACCGTCCTTACACTCCTCCTCTCTCACTGCTTAACAGTCTCATCTTCTGTTCCTGTCGCAGGGTTCGCTTTCCCTTGGGTTGGGTCTGCTTGCATAAATTTACCTGTACCATCAGGACATCGGCTCCACGATTTCGTAACTGCCGCAAGACTCACTTTGCCCCAACCATCGCCTTTTTCACCTCGTTGGAAGGTGTTTAGTTTAGTTCCCTCAGGGCTGTAAAGCTCTATAAGCACATTTTTTTTGCTCGAAAAACCCGAACTGAACCCTCTTGGGGTAGTGCCTTTGGCGCCTACGATAGCAAAATGTGAGTGAGGGGCTACCACTTCACCCTCAATACCCGTCCACACAAGTTCTTCGTCTTTTTTAATGGTTACGTCTTTTAGTTTGATAGGAGTGTCGCCGTTGTTGTAAAGTTCTATAAATTTTTCGGCATCGGCGCCTGCTCCGTAAAGCTCGTTAAGAACCAATTTAGTGTAGTCCGAAGGCTTATCGCCTACCACATAGCTACTTTCTTTTACGGTCGAAAATCCTGCGGTATTCACTACTGTTACTTTGTAGGTTACTTTTGTTTTATCGGCTTGTGCCGGAATAGTCCCTGTAAAAGTATTGTTCTTGCCCGTCATCGCTACGGTTTGGTTGCCTGCTCCTGCGTTGTAAACCAAAGTTACTGTCGAAGGTGCTTGTAGTCCCGGAGCTATTACAGCGGTTACCACTACGTTGTCTGTCGAGGTAGGGGCTGCGGGTGTAAGCTTCACCGATTTGATAGTCGAAGCTCCCTCGTACACTGCATCTTTCACACAACCTGCTGTGATGACCAATATTAATAGAAGTATGTATCTTAAACTTTTCATTTTAGTAATGGTTTAAAAGGTGAATGTTTAGAAATTAATTTCAAAGCGCATAGCGAGCATATGGTAGCTCACACCGCCTTTGCCTTTGCCTTCCACCGCTTTTTTATAATCGGTAGTTGGGGCTCCTGTGGCATCGTGCCCAATAATCAGTTTGCCTCTGCCGTTTGCATAACGGTCGTTGTTAGTATACTGATAGTTCAGAGCTATTTTCACGTTGTTATTCACATAAAAGTTCAACCCCGTAGTGAAGTTTGCTCCTGAACCTCCATACACGTCTTTGTCGTTCAAGCTGAGGTAATCACAGCGCATTGCCAGCTCCACATCACCCCATTCCTTGCCTCGGGTAGGCTGAGTAAACTCGCCTTCCGATACGTTAAACTTCTGTTTCCCACCAAAGAGCAAATACGCTGCTTGCACATACCACCCTGTGAAATTGTAATAGGTAGCTTCCGTAGTAACGTGGTCGCCTATCCATTCCCCTTGTACGCGGAAGCCTCCGTAGTAAGCAGCAGCTTCTACCCCGCGCAACCATTCGTGGTCTACATTGGGTATAACATCAGTGTCTAAGTACTTTTTGCGGTTAATCGAGGTAGAGTTGCGGGTACTGAAACGCGCTCCGCCGTAATCCTTAGGTGCTACATCAGTTTTAGGAGTGCGGTAAGAGCCCTTAACTCCTAAATAACAACCTTGCATACGGTCTTCGGTATAAGGCATCCAGCCCACTTTACTAGTGATTGAATATCCCTGGTTACGTCCGTAATCCTTGTTGTTGTCTTGCACATTGGTCACTTCCTCAACGCCAGCCACTCGTTGCAAAAACATACCAAGCGAAGCCCTAAAATGGTCGCGCAAGTACTCTCCTTGAATACCCAAATGTCGTGACGGCACTAAGGCTTTACACACCATAGGGCGTTCCATAAAGGTTAAGTAACGCGAACTGGTAGTTTGCTCCATCGAGAAATCTTCTTTGAAGTTTCCCACCTTCAAGGCTACGTTCTTAATCCCGTCGTATTCCACGATAGCATCTTTAAGTTCAAAAATACCATCGGCGAAATCAACGTCCACTTCACCGTACCAATCTTTGGTAACTTGTGCCTTTACGGCAAATCGAGCACGGCGAATAGAAGCACCGTTGCCTATCTTGTCGTAATCGCTCTTAGCGCCAAAAAACGTAGCAGCATCCACTTGCACACGGTTGTCAAACCAAAACTTATAGTTCTGATGTTTTGATTCAAAAACCAAGATGTTGTTACGTGCCTCTGAGCGAAGTTCTTTTCTATCGACTGCCACGCCATATTGGTTATAGCGAATGGTATCGAGCTCTTGGGCTATAGCTGTACTGAAGAAAGACAGCAATAGCCCCCAAATTAAAAAGGGTAACTTTTTCATCGGTTAAAATAATGTTTGTTAATGGAGTTGGTAAATTATTATTATAGTTCTTTTAACGCCACAAAGGTAAAAACTATTTTCCAATTAGCAATGAATTATTTTCTTTTTTTTTGATTTAAGCTGAAAAATCCTTAATTTTAACATAACACACCTTTATCTCACCTCTATCTTACTTTCGATTATTTTTCTATTTTCAATTTTTAACTATTCACTTTTAAGCTATTCACTGTTTAACCGTTCACTATCAACTCTTTCTATAATTTTATCTTATCATACCTCTATCTCTTCCCTTTTCCATCATACTCCCCCTAGTACCTATGACCTAAGCTCCCCACATCACCCATTTTCTCATTTTCAATTTTGCTAATTCTCTAATTATCCCTTCTCCTTTCCGTCGCCATATCCCCCCTCTCCTTGGGAGAGGGACGGGGTGAGGATTCCTCTTTCTTTCGTCTCGAAACCCCGTTTTTAACATTTTTAGCGCTGTTATATCGTGTTATAAGTCAATTACTTATATACCCTTCCTATACCAATCGTCCAAGATTCGTATAAGCTTCCTATAAGCTCTCTATAAGCTAACCCCGCCCTCCTTACACCCCTTTTTCACCAAAATTCCTCTCAGCACTCTTCCGTTCTCCTCCGATATCTTCCGTCTCCTCCTAACCTCCCCAATACGTCGCTTTTTCATCTCAAACTTTGGCAAAGTTAATCGCTCGTCGTGCTACGACCTTTGGCAAAGTTAAATTACTATTATTGGCATTATCAGCATTTTTGGTATTAAAAAATTTTTTCCTACCTTTGCACTTCATTGCATATTACACTGCTTTCATTGAAACATCTTAATTATGCGCATTCTTTTTTACATAACGCTGTTTTTATCCCTACTCGCCTGCGATTCCAAAGAGAAGAAAGAGGAGGTAACACCCTTACTCTTCCCCGATAATACGCAAATGCTTTTCCGCATCAACGATAAAGACAACTTCCTCAGTGCCATTGCTAACAATACCTTTTGGAAGACGCTCAATCCTCATCAGTTGCGCCCACACGAGGTAAAACTCCTTAATAGCATTCCCACCGATGATAACTTATGGGTAGCTTTTGATACCGAAGGTCATTTCTTTGCCATAACTCCTCGTATTAGTAACGATACTATTAGTTTTTGGCGCAATGCCGATACTCAAATCCAAAAACAAGCTCAGTTTGGTAAAGAATGGTTTTACACCATAGCCGATAACAACTTGGTTATAGGCGATTCCGAGACAGTTTCGGCTTATCAACAACTGAAACAAGAAACTAAAACACCACGGCAACAGTCTTTGGAACAACTCCAAAAAGTAGGTAATACCGAATGCGTTGCCACTCTTTTCTTCCAAAAAGACGAAGCAAATGCTTACTTCAAATCGTTTTTCGGAACCGAGATATTGCAAAATGTAAAAGATTGGGTCTCTCTCGACCTTTTCTTAGAAGAAAACAACATACGTTTTAGCGGTATGGCGCTCATTGCCAATGCCAATGCCGATATAATGGCACACACCCTACCCTATCAAAACAATGTGTTAAACGTACTTCCCGCGCGCTTGCGTTCACTCGTTTCTTATACTTTCGACGACGGCGATAAGCTCGCTCAAAACGATAGTACAGCTACCAATAATCCGTTTAAAACCTCTATCAATGGGGTAGCTTTCGCTCAAACCCCCGAAGGTCAATTTGCCGTCGCCTCTTCTTTTGATGTAGATGAGACCATTAAGCAGTTGCCCGTACTCTCAGAAGACTTTCAGCACAACTTCTCTATGTACGAACTAAACCCCGACCTCCCAATGGATTTTTTCACGGCTTTTGTACCTCAGTTTGTCCCTAAATACGTCGGAGTGTATGAAAAGTTTCTCGTATTTACTACCACCAAAGACCTTCTTACCTCAGTAATCAACGATATGCAACGAGGCAATGTGCTTTCAGCCAATAAATCTTACGATTGGTTAGAACAAAACAGCGCTTCCAACGTGAGTGTTACACGGCTCACAAATCTTTATGACAACACAGCTTTTAGCAGTAAATATCCTTATATAGCCGAAAACTATCGCTGGGCAGTATTCCAACAAACCCCTCAAAACGACTATTACGTGCTCAATTTCATCAGTCAAAAACAAACTGAAAGCACTCTTTCCGATGAAATGAAAGAACGTTTCCGCCTTACGTTAGACGACCAAATGGTTATCCCTCCTACCATTCTCTTAAACCACCGCACCAAACAACTCGAAATAGCCGTGCAAGACACCAATAACGATTTATATCTGATAGGTAACAACGGTTCTCTCTTGTGGAAAAAACGCTTAGACGGAAAGATACAAAGTCCTATTTACCAGGTCGATTTATTTAAAAACGGCTTCTTGCAAATGGCTTTCACTACCGAAAAGTCTATCTGGATTATTGACCGCAACGGCAATGTGGTAGAGCCTTTCCCTCTAAAATATCAAAACCCTATCACACCTTTGGAGGTGTTCGATTACGATAGCAATCGCGAATACCGCTTCCTCTTTGCCGAAAACAATATCTTGCACCTGTTAGACAGAAAAGGACAACAAGTGAAAGGCTTCTTACAGCGCACCAATGGGAAACCTTTGTTTACTCCTAAGCATTACCGTTTCAATGGCAAAGACTATCTTATCTACCCTTCCGATAATGGTATCTTTAATATCTTGCACCGCAACGGCGAAAACAGAATAATAGTAAAGGGTAACTATCGTTTCTCTAACAATCCTCCTTTGGTATTCAATAACTTGTTTATGTTCACCACTCAAGAAGGTAACCTTATTTCTATAGATGAGAAAGGAGGAATGAATCGCACAAATCCATCGCTGGTAGAACCCTTTTATTGGGAAGGTAATCGTTATGCTCTTACCTCTCTTTCGGGCAACATACTCACCATAGGCGGGCAACGCATTGAACTTCCCGAAGGTAAATATGCCCGTCCTAAACAGTTCCGTATTCGTGGCATCAACTACGTCTCAGTAAACGAACAAAACACCAAAAAAGCCTATTTATACGACGAAAAAGGAAAATTGTTAAAAGACTTTCCCGTAGAATCAGTATCCCCCATTGCAATAGATGTAGATTTAGATAAATCTATTTGGATAGTTACTGAAAAATCACCCACTGAATTGGTGCTCTACACTATGAGACAATTAGCTAATTAATATCGAATTGAAAAAAGCAGTCATCATAGGCTTAGGTCTCATAGGAGGTTCCTTTGCCTTAGAATTAAAAAAACGTTTAGGCTATCATATTGCTGGTATCGACCTAAACCCTAATCATATAGAAAAAGCCTTAGCCTTAGGCATCATCAATGAAAGTACGGATTACAACCATCTCACCGATGCCGACCTCGTGCTCATAGCAGTACCCGTGAACCATATAGGCGAAGTGCTTATAGAGGTACTCAATAAAGTAGGCGAGCACACGTTAGTAATGGACGCAGGTTCTGTAAAAGGTCACATCTGCGAGGTAGTAGCTACGCACCCCCATAGGAAAAATTTTGTAGCAGCGCACCCTATGGCAGGTACCGAGCATTCAGGACCTGAGGCAGCTCTTTACAACCTCTTCGATGGGAAAGTAATGGCACTTTGTGAAGTAGAAAAAAGCAATTGGCAACTGCTTGACCGTGCGTTGAGTATTGTAAAAGCCCTTAATATGCGCGTGAAGATGATGCAACCTTCTGACCACGACTTGCATACTGCCTATGTATCACACCTCTCGCACGTAAGTTCGTTTATGCTGGGCAAAACCGTTTTAGAGATAGAAAAAGACGAAGCTCAAATCTTCGATTTAGCCAGTACAGGGTTCGCCTCTACGGTGCGTTTGGCAAAAAGTGACGCTCAGATGTGGTGTCCTATCTTTTTGGAGAATAAGGACAATGTGCTAAAAGCCCTCAATGAATATATCAAGAATTTAGAAGCTTTCAGAACTCTCATCGAAACTGAACAATCCGAAGCCCTTACCCAAAGTATCCACGAAGCCAATTATATTAGGAAAATACTCAAATAGTATTCTAATACCAAACGGGTATATACGCGAGCCGTAACGTGTATATACCCGTTTAGTGATAGATATATACCGCTGACCTCATAGGTATATACTTTTCTAATAATAGGTATATACCGCATTAAAGTATTAATAAGTATTATTTTGCGCTCTCAATAAAAGTTTATACCTTTGTGCCAAATTTTACCTTTTACCTAATTATGAAGCCATTTCGCCTCTTTTTCACTAATCGTCGCAACCTCACTTTTGTGATATGCCTGTTGCTCTCGGTATTCATTTGGTCGCTGAAGAAACTCTCTAAAAACCTCATCAGAGAATTATCAGTACCAGTAACGGTTATCAATCTGCCAGCCGACAAGGTATTTCTACCCTCTGCTCCTAACTACGTGAGAATAACAGTAGAAGGCAATGGCTTCTCTCTTCTGAAATCCTACCGACAAAATGCTACCCTCACCGTAGATTTCTCCGATTTACAAGAAGTGGGCGAACACTTTTATACACTCTCTAAAAGCAGTAAGGACAAGCTCAGCAATACTTACCTATCGAATTTCAGAATACGCTCGGTAGTCTCCGATACTCTACAACTATACTTAGTACCCAAACACACCAAAAAAATACCCGTAGTAGTACACCTAAACGTGGAGTTCCCTAAAGAATACCAACTTACGGAATTGCGCCTCTTACCCGATTCGGTAGTAGCTTCAGGTAGCCAAAAAGTGATAGATACGCTCACACAAGTAACTTTCCAATACCGACACAAACGTCCGCTAAAAGACAATTTCGGTGAAACTTATACGCTCAAAAGCACTCCTTGGGTACATTATAACGCTCATAAAATTGTGATGCAAGCCTTTGTCGATAAGGTGAGCGAGCAGGAATTGCGCGTGCCTGTGAAGGTGATGGGCGTACCGAAAGAGAGTCAAGTAAAAGTCTTCCCCAACGAAGTGAGTGTACTTTGTACAGGTGAATTGAGTATCTTAAAGACCCTTACTCCTAACGATATTGAAGTAACTGCTGATTTGTGCGAAGCAACCGACAACCATATACCACTACAACTCAATACTCATAAACGACGCATAAAGGTAGCTTTTATGAAAGAAACCTCCGTTGATTTTCTAATACGCAAAGAATGATGGTAGTAGGACTCACAGGAGGTATTGGTAGTGGCAAGAGCACGATAGCCAAAGCATTTGCTGTCTTAGGTATCGCGGTATTCAATTCAGATGAACAAGCTAAAGCGCTCATCGCTACCGATACGCAGGTAAAGGAACGCATTATCGCTGCTTTTGGTGAGGAGGCTTACCAAAATGGAGAATATAACCGCGCTTATATCGCCCAGATTGTGTTCAACAATTCTGAGAAATTGGCAATACTCAACGGCATTGTACATCCTGCCCTTGCAAAATATTTTAAACAATGGGCAAAGAAGCAAACTTCACCTTATGTACTGAAAGAAGCCGCTATCCTCTTTGAAAGTGGAAGCTATAAGGATTGTGATTATATCATCACAGTTACAGCACCTGAGGAGGTGCGCATTGCCCGCGTAATGGCACGCGACCATTGTACCGAAGCCCAAGTGCGAGCGCGTATGGCACAGCAGTGGAGTGACACCCAGCGTATTGCCCTTTCAAATGCGGTAATTGAGAACGTCGATTTAGAAAGTGCCAAAGAACAAGTAAAGAGGATACATTTTCAACTTTGCCAAAGTTTGTAACGCAACGGCATTTGTCAATTGTCAATTATGAATTATCAATTGAAAAAGATTATCATTATATCAACCCTTATCATTGCCTTTTTAGGCATTACTTACGCTCTTTACGCCTTTCTGATGCAGATAGGGGTAGACGAGGGCTATGAACCTATACAACCTATTCACTTCTCTCATAAAATTCACGCAGGTGATAACCAAATCGATTGTAAATATTGCCATTCGGGGGCACGGACTTCGGCAGTAGCAGGTGTGCCCTCACTCAATGTGTGTATGGGTTGCCACAATACTATTTCGGAATATGAGGGTGAGGAAGATTTCGCCAATGGTTACACTAAAGAATTTTATACCAAAGAAATCAAGAAATTATATGAAGCAGTAGGCTGGGACGAGCAGAAATTTCGCTATACGGGCACTCCTAAACCTGTGCAGTGGATACGCATTCACAAACTCCCCGACTTTACTTATTTCAATCACAGTCAGCACGTAGCAGTAGGTGGATTGGAATGTCAGAAATGTCACGGCGAAGTACAACAAATGGAGGTGGTACACCAGTACGCTCCTCTTACGATGGGGTGGTGTATAAACTGCCACCGTCAAATGCCTATGAATGCTAACAACCCTTATTATCAGCACTATGAAGAAGTGCATAAGGCTTTGGCTAAAAAGCTAAATGTTAGCAAACTAACCGTTGCCGAAATGGGAGGCTTAGAATGTGCTAAATGCCACTACTAATAATTACGAGTTACGAATGACAAATGAGACTATACATAATACCATTACCTCACGGCGGGATTTCCTAAAATTCTTAGGTTTTTCTACAGCAGTGGCAGCCTTGGCTGGTTGCGAAGGTGCTGTACATAAAACGATTCCGTATGTAATACAGCCTGAAAGCATTGTAGCAGGTGAAGCCAATTACTACGCTACTTGTATCGCCGATGGTTTTGACTTTGCCAGCGTACTGGTGAAAACTCGCGAAGGGCGACCCATTGCTGTGTTGCGCAACCCCGAAGCCAAAGCAGGAGGGGCAGTGAATGCAAGGATATTGGCATCGGTATTGAGTTTGTATGACGAAAATAGAAACCCCTCCCCTACCCTCTCCCAAGGAGGGGAATTGTGGGAACAGTTGGATACTAAAGCCGTTACTGCCTTAGAGAAAGCAAAAGCTGAAGGAAAGCAAATTGTGATGCTCAGTCAAACACTCGCAAGTCCGTCGAGTTATGCTCTTGTAGAACTATTAAAAGAAAAATACCCTACCTTTAAACTCGTAGAATACGATACAGTATCAGAAGATGCTACTCTCACCGCTTTTGAATGGCGCTATGGATTGCGTGCAATGCCCGATTACGATTTCAGCAAGGCAAAGCTCATCGTTTCTTTTGATGCCGATTTCTTGGGCGATTGGAATGGCGGGGGCTATGAAGTAGGCTATGCGCAAGGGCGTATCCCCAGCAAAGCAAACGGAATGTCGCGCCATATTCAGTTGGAAGCCAACCTCAGCCTTACAGGCGCTAATGCCGATGAGCGCATCGCCCTCACCCCTCAACAACTGAAAGTAGCTTTAGCACAATTCTATATTTTTTTAACAGAATATCAAACTTCTCATTCTGAAGATCTTTCTGCTGAAATCAATGAAAAACTCAAAGCAATAGCCGATGAAGTAAAAAAAGCGGGTAGCGATGCCGTAATCGTAACAGGGATTGACAAGGACAATGCTCAAGAACTCACCTTTGCGCTGAATAAAAGACTGAAAAGCAAGGCTTTTATACCTGAAACACCCGTACTCACGCGAAAAGGAGATATAGTGTGGAAATTCAAACCATTGCTCACCGATATAAACGAAGGCAAGGTAGGCGTTCTCTTTATCAACAATCTCAACCCTTTATACAGTTTGCCTAACGCCGAAGTGTTTGCCGCAGGCTTGAAGAAAGTACCTTTTTCGGTATCCTTTGCGATACGTGCTGATGAAACTGCCCAGCAAACGACCCTTTGGGCGCCTCAACCTCATTATTTAGAGTCGTGGGGCGATGTAGAATTTAAATACGGGCACTACGGACTGATGCAACCTTGTATACGTCCGCTTTTCAACACCCGCCAATGGCAAGACTGTTTTTTGCAATGGATAGGACACAAGGAGAGCTATTACGATTTTATCAAATCTCATTGGGAAACCCATATCTTAAAAGGATTTCCTTGGGAACAAGCCCTACACGACAGCACTTTTGTAGATAAGGAAAAAAGATTTGATTTTGAACAACAAGAAGAGGAACGACTAAGTTTATTCCGCACCAAAGAATCTTTTACTGATATATCTATCAGTCAATTGCTTATAAGCCAAACGGAATTGCCTTTTGAACTTTCTCTCTACACCAGCACCGCTTTGGGAGACGGACAGCAAGCTAACAATCCTTGGCTACAAGAGCTCCCCGACCCTATCCACCGCACTACGTGGGATAACTTCCTCACGATGCATCCCACTGATGCCAAAACCTTAGGTATTGAGAATTGGCATACTGCCGATGGTGCTTTGGACGGGCATCAGGCGAAAATCAGTGCTAACGGCAAAAGTATCATCGCTCCCGTACTTATCACCCCTGCACAAGCGCAAGGCAGTGTGGGGCTTGCCTTAGGTTATGGGCGCAAGGCAGGCATACAAACCGAAATGCAAATAGGCGTGAATGCCTTCCCTCTTTATAAAGACCATTGTAAAAACCAAGGCGTACAGATAGAAAAAGCAGACGGCACACACGAATTTGCCTGCTTGCAACTGCAAAATGAATTAGTAGGGCGTAAAAATATTCTTAAAGAAATCAGTTTAGATACTTTCTTAAACTCCTCTGCCGAAGTGTGGAATCCTCACCCTCCTAAAACAAAGAAAGACCCTACTACCCCACATCACTTTAAACTCTCTATCGACCTGAATGCTTGCACGGGTTGTGCGGCTTGTGTGATCGCTTGCCACGCCGAGAACAATGTGCCTGTAGTAGGCAAAGAAGAAGTGCGCCGCTCACGCGATATGCACTGGTTGCGCATTGATCGTTATGAATCAAGAGAAAACGAACAAAGGTGCGTAGGCTTTCAGCCCGTGATGTGCCAGCATTGTAATAATGCTCCTTGTGAGACCGTTTGCCCTGTAATCGCTACCGCTCACGGACAGCAAGGACAAAACCAAATGGCTTACAACCGCTGTGTGGGTACGCGCTATTGCGCCAACAACTGCCCTTACAAAGTACGCCGGTTCAACTGGTTTCAGTATAGTGAAAACAAGCAGTTCAACTACAATATGAACAACGAAATAGGGCGTATGGTGCTCAACCCCGATGTAACGGTACGTTCGAGAGGAGTAATGGAAAAGTGTTCCCTCTGTATCCAGAACACCCAAGCAGTAATACTGAAAGCTAAAAGAGAAGGTCGTGCCGTTGCCCCAGGAGAGTTCAACAATGTAGTAGCTTGTGCAGCAGCTTGTAATACAGGGGCTATGGTATTTGGAGATGCTAACGAAGAAGGAAGCAAAATTGCCCAGTTAAGTGCCAGCGAGCGTATGTATCAGCTTTTAGCAGAGCTGGGGACAGACCCTAATGTGGTGTATCAAGTGAAAGTGAGAAATTAGGAGTTATGAAGTTTTACATATTTTTGATATACTTTGGGTGTATTTGTCCTTGTGTGCTGTATGCAGGGATAGACCACTTATTGCCTGCACCGCAACAAGTCATCGCTAATGGACAACGCTACAAGGTAGCATCGGCAGAAACGCGTCCGATTATTATTGTAGAAATGGTAGCCGATTTACCTGAAATTCCCGTCAATAAAGAAGAAGGATATATGTTAGAAGTTACCAAAAATTGCATTCTCATCAGGGCGATCAGTGGAAAAGGCGTGTATTGGGCAAAACAAACCCTAAAACAACTTTTGGTTACCAAAGGCAATAAAGCCTATTACGAAGGGTGCAAAATCATTGATTATCCTGCTTTTAGAGTGCGCGGTTTTATGCAAGATGTGGGGCGCACCTTTATGAGTTTGGAGGAGTTGAAAAGAGAAATAGCACTACTTTCGCAGTATAAAATCAATGTATTTCATTGGCATCTCACCGAAAACCAAGGGTGGCGTTTGCAGAGTTTGCGTTATCCTGAACTCAATGCACCGTCTAGCTATGAGCGTATGCCTGCCCAATACTATACCCTCCAAGAAGCCAAAGAGTTAGTTGCTTTCTGCAAAAAACACAATGTATTGCTCATCCCCGAAATTGATATGCCTGGACACAGTCGTGCTTTTGAAAAGGCTTTTGGGGTAGATATGCAATCGGAAAAAGGAATGGCAATTCTCAAAGAGCTATTGGATGAAGTAGTCGAAAATTTTGATGTTCCTTATATTCACATAGGTACTGATGAAGTAGTTTTTAGCAACCCGCAATTTGTACCCGAAATGGTAGCTTACCTGCGCCATAAAGGCAAAAAGGTGATTTCGTGGAATCCTGGGTGGCAATATAAAGCAGGTGAAATAGATATGACCCAATTGTGGAGTTATCGCGGTAAAGCACAAAAAGGCATCCCTGCTATCGATAGCAAATTTCACTACATCAATCATTTCGATGCTTTTGCCGATTTGGTTGCCCTCTACAACAGCAGAATTTTAAATGTAGCCCAAGGCGACGACGATCACGCGGGAGCTATTATAGGGCTGTGGAATGACCGCTATATCAGAGGAGAGAGAAATATTCTCATCCAAAACAATTTCTATCCTGCGATGCTCGCCTTAGCTGAGCGCTCTTGGAAAGGAGGAGGTAGCGAATATTTCGACGGCAAAAGCACTATGCTTCCCACAGATACCAACGACCCCATATTCAAGCAGTTTGCCGATTTTGAAAGACGTATGTATTGGCATAAAACCCATCATTTTACAACCGAACCCTTTGCCTACGTACCTCAAACCAACGTAGTTTGGCGTATTACCGATGCTTTCCCTAACAATGGCAACCTTGCTCAATCCTTTCCACCTGAGAAAGCTTTAAAAGAAAGCTACTCTTATGAAGGAAAAACTTATCATACCCATAAAGCCATAGGGGCTGGCATTTATTTGCGACATACTTGGGGTGAGCTTGTTCCTGCTTTTTATAAAAACCCTCAGCCCAACCACACTGCTTATGCGTACACTTATGTATATTCACCCGAAGAACAGCAGGTTGGTTTATGGGTAAGTTTTCAAGATTACAGTCGGTCGGAAAAAGATCTTCCTCCGCCACAAGGCAAATGGGATTACAAGAAGAGCAAAATTTGGCTAAACGATACTGAACTCTCTCCTCCTATATGGGAATCAGCTCACAGAGAACCCTCTAACGAAATACCTCTTACTAACGAAAATTTCCAAATGCGTCCTCCTTTGCAAGTTACCCTCAACAAGGGATGGAATAAAGTGTTACTCAAGCTCCCCGTGGGTGCTTTCTCTACCCCCGAAGTGCGATTGGTGAAATGGCAATTCACTTGTGTGTTCGTAACCCCCGACGGCAAGGACGCTGTAAAAAACCTTATTTATGCAGATACTCAACGATAAATCCTATCATACCATCAGTGAAGATATAGCGCGCCCTATCGAAGGTCGTGCTTCTCGCGCGTGGTGGATTGCCTTTGGCATTACCTTTCTTGCGACCCTCTGGGGGGTATGGGCAATATGGGTAACCTTGCGCGACGGCATAGGCGCGTGGGGGCTCAACAAAAGCGTAGGCTGGGCGTGGGACATCACCAACTTTGTGTGGTGGATAGGTATCGGGCACGCAGGAACGCTCATCTCGGCGGTATTGTTGCTCTTTCGCCAACAATGGCGGGTGGCTATCAATCGCTCGGCTGAGGCGATGACTATTTTCGCTGTGTTGCAAGCGAGTATCTTCCCAATACTGCATTTAGGTAGACCGTGGTTGTTGCATTTCAACTTGCCTATTCCTAACCAATACGGCTCGTTGTGGGACAATTTCAACTCGCCTTTGCTATGGGATGTTTTTGCTATTGCTACCTACTTTTCGGTATCCTTAGTGTTTTGGTGGGTGGGCTTACTCCCTGATTTTGCGATGCTCCGCGACCGTGCTCTCAAGCCTTTTCAGAAGAAGATTTACAGCTTGCTGAGTTTCGGGTGGAGTGGTCGCGCCAAAGATTGGCAACGTATGGAAGAAACAATGCTGCTCTTGGCAGGTATTGCCACTCCGTTAGTCATTTCAGTGCATACTATTGTCTCTTTTGATTTTGCTACTTCGGTAGTCTCTGGTTGGCACACTACTATCTTCCCGCCCTACTTTGTAGCAGGAGCTATCTTTTCGGGTTTTGCAATGGTGAGTTTGCTACTGATTATCTTGCGCAAAGTATGTAAGTTAGAAGCCTATATCACCCTCAAACACATCGAGCTGATGAACACTGTAATGTTAGTGGCAGGTAGTATTGTAGCGGTTGCTTACCTCACCGAGTTTTTTATGGCAATGCGTTCTCATTCAGAATTTGAAAAATATATCTTTTTAAATCGTGCTACAGGTGATTATGCGTGGGCATTCTGGACGATGATTATTTGCAATATAGTCCTCCCTCAACTGCTTTGGTTCAAAAAGTTACGCCGTAGTATTACCTTTTCAGTATGTGTTGCTTTGGTGGTATGTGTAGGGATGTGGTTCGAGCGCTTTGTGATTATCGTTACCTCACTACACCGCGGTTATCTACCGTCGTCGTGGACGATGTTCAGTCCTACGTGGGTGGATATAGGGATATTTGTAGGCACTTTGGGATTATTCTTTTTGTTGTTCTTATTATATGCAAGGAGGTTCCCAATGATTGCACAAGCTGAGGTGAAAGGAGGCAGGTCTCAGGTGTCAGGTCTTAGGTCTCAGGTGTCAGGGGACAGGTGTCAGGGAGTAGTGATAATTTTAGACACTCCTGATTCTCTTTTAGACAAAATAAAAGAATTAAAATCAGAAGGCAAGGAAATTCAAGAAGTATATACGCCTTTTTATGTACACGGTTTAGCTGAAGCCTTAGGGCTCAAGCGCACGCGTTTAGGTAAAGCCACTTTTCTATACGGACTCATAGGCTTGTTTTTCGGGTGTTGGCTCACCTATTTCACAATGATAAAAGACTGGCCAATGGATATTGGCGGAAAGCCTAATGCCACTTTCTGGCAAAACCTCCCCTCTTTTGTACCCGTAATATTCGAGTTGGTTGTATATTTTGCAGCGCATCTATTGGTGATTAGTTTCTTTATCAGAAGTAGGTTATATCCGTTCAAAAAAGCTGAAAATCCTATAAAGAAAAGTAGTGATGATAAATTTGTAATTCAGGTAAGAGATAAGAAGTAAGAGGTAAGAAATGAAACATTTTAATAATTATATAAAGTATTTATTGCTAATATTATTGGTAGTTGGTTGTAGGAACAAACAAGAGCGCAACATTGAGTTTATGCCTGATATGTATGAGAGTCCTGCTTATAAAACTTATGAAGTCGCACCGCTCTCCCCTCCTGAGCACACTGTAAAAAGAGGTGAGTTGCCCTACCGCTACCCTAATACCATTGAGGGTTATGAGCAAGCCAAAGCACAATTGCACAACCCCTTAGCAACTGATATCCTACAACAAACTCAAAACCTAACCGATGGCAAAAAACTTTACGGCATCTATTGCGCGCTCTGTCACGGTGAGAAAGGTGACGGCAAAGGAGTTTTAGTACAACGGGAGAAGATTTTAGGAGTTCCCAACTACAAGAGCAGAGAACTCACCGAAGGCAGTATTTATCACGTGCTCTACTACGGACGCAATACAATGCCCGCTTTTGCTAATCAGCTGAGTGAGAAAGAACGCTGGCAAGTAACAATGTACGTTGAACTGCTAAGAGATAAGAGGTAAGAAGTAAGAAGTATGAGCATATTGTTTTTAACATATTCAATTCTGTTGTTTATTGCGCTTACGTTGGTAGGGGTATTGGTATTCTATGCCATCAACAAAGTTACGCACGCTGAGTGGGCTATGAGTTTGTACCCTATAATGAAGCGTATCACAACACCTTTATGGTTAGTGTTATTAGTTTTGTTGGGAGTGCTGTATATAATGCATCACGAACCTTATTTTCTGTTGCGTACTGTGGGCTATATGGCAGTATGGGTGGGGTATCGCTATTTAAACCTCCCCCTTACCCCCCCCAAGGGGGGAATAACATACCGCAAAAGCGATTTATCGTTTTTTCACGTGCTATTCTTAGTCCTTTTCTTTCTTACCGAAACTCCGATGGCGTGGGATTGGTTTTTGAGTCTCACTCCCGAATGGCACAGCACCCTCTTTGCGTGGCAATTGCTCAGCAGTTTTCTGCTCTCAGGTATTGCCCTCATTACCTTATTTAGCAAGCCAGAGCACTATTCTGATTTAGGCAAATACCTCTTTGGTTTCTCTATTTTTTGGGCGTACTTATGGTTCTCACAATATATGCTGATATGGTACGCCAATATTCCCGAAGAAACTGTTTATTACCAAACTCTTCTCAGCAAAGGCTATGGAGAGGCGATTGTAGCAATGCTCATTCTCAGTTTTGCGCTACCTTTTCTCATCTTGCTATCCTCACGAACCAAACAAAAAAAGCTGCTCCTTTTCGGAACAGCTATCCTTATCTTATTAGGGCAATACCTCAATTTCTATTTAATGGTAATGCCATTTGTAAAATAGAAGTTTACTCTTCGGTTTGTTTTTTAGCTTTCTTACTTCCTTCGTACATCTTATATTGTAACAATCGGCTTTCTAATTTACCATTAAAGAGTTTTATTTTTCGTGAAGGACGCAATCCTACATATTTTATACCTTCTAAATTAGAAGTGATAAACCACGCATCGGTATTGGGATAATGATGTTTAAGAGTGTTGCCTATCGATGAGTAAAGCTGTTCTACATCGGTTTGTAGGCGCTCATTGTAAGGTGGATTGAACACCATATGTAATGATTGCTGTTTATCTTCTTTTTCAGTAGCAAAAAAGTCTTTTTGGAATACTTGAATGTACTCAGATAGGTCGGCGTTTTTTAAGTTATCTTTGGCTTTGGCTACTGCTGAGGGTGCTTTATCATATCCTATAATTTGGTGGTGAAACTCTCGTATTTTTTTAATACAACTGCCAAAGATAAGATTAAAGAGGTCTTCATCAAAATCATTCCAACGTTCAAAAGCGAACTCTTTTCGGTGTACATTGGCTGGAATATTACAAGCTATCATAGCTGCTTCTATCAAAAAAGTACCACTACCACACATAGGGTCTAAGAAATCACACTGCCCCTGCCAACCGCTGAGTAATAGGATACCAGCAGCGAGCACCTCGTTGATAGGAGCTATATTGGTAGCTGTACGATACCCGCGCTGATGCAGTGAATTGCCTGAACTATCGAGTGACACAATTACTTCGTTGCGCTGAATATGAATATGTATCTCCAAATCGGGGTGTAGTACATCTACATTGGGACGACGCCCTGTGGCATTGCGAAAAGCATCAGCAATGGCATCTTTGGCTTTTAAAGCCACGTATTGAGAGTGATTAAAAAGTTCGGTTTGTAAGGTGGCTGTAACAGAGAAGGTCTGGTCTACTCTTAGGTAGGTTTGCCAATTGAAGTTATAGAGTTTTTGGTAATATTCTTTCTCGTTACGCACATAAAAAGAAGCAATAGGTTTCAGTATTTTTAAAGCGGTACGCAAGCAGAGGTTCGCCTTATACATAAAGCCTTTATCGCCTTCAAACTGTACACTGCGAACGCCTTTGGTTACGTGCATAGCCCCTAAATTGCGCAATTCATCAGCTAAAATATCTTCAAAGCCAAAGAAAGTTTTGGCTACCATTTTATAATTATTTTCCATTAGTATATAAAAATATGGCAAATATACATTATTTTTGCCATTTGAGAAAATAAATAACTGAAAAATGAACTTGCTACATACTGCCGATTGGCACTTAGGACAAACGTTTTACCAATACGACCGCTATAACGAACATCAATATTTCTTGGATAATCTTTTGCAAATTATTGAAGAACAACATACTGATGTTTTACTTATCAGTGGTGATATGTTTGATACTGCTAACCCTGCAGTGGCATCGGTAAAGCAGTTTTATCATTTTCTTCATCAAGCAACTGAGCGTTTCCCTCAACTGCAAATTATAGCTATTGCGGGTAATCACGATTCGCCTGTACGCCTTGAAATGCCCCAACCACTCTTAGAAGATACACAAGTGCATTTGGTGGGATATGTGAAAAGAAATGAACAGAGAGAGATAGATTACAAACGTCTTATTATTCCGCTTTACGAAAAAGGGGAAGTAATAGCTTACTGCCTTGCTGTGCCTTTTCTCCGCTTAGGGGATACTCCTAAAAATGAAACTACTAACCCCGATTATACTCAAGGGGTGGAGGCTTTCTACCGCGAAATTACGGAAAAGGCTTTAGCTATTGCCAAAGGAAAACCGCTGATTGCTATGGGACATCTGCACGCTTTGGGAGCAGAACTCAGCGATGAGGACACGGCTGAGCGTCCTATCATTGGGGGAATGGAAGGCTTCAAACCTACGAGTTTTCCTAACGCGTTACAATACATTGCTTTGGGACATATTCACAAAGCTCAAGCCTTAGGTGGTAAAGCTCATATACGCTACTCGGGAAGCCCTATACCCTTATCATTTTCAGAAAAGCATTATCAGCATCAAGTAGTGGCTTTTTCATTAGAAGAAGGACGTGTACAGGATATTAAAACGGTGCCTATTCCGTTGCATACTCCTATGTTAAGCGTGCCTGAACAACCACTACCGGTTAAAGAAGTGCTGAATGCTTTGGCTTCTTTACCTAAGGGAACTACTCATACTCCTGCTCCTTATTTAGAAGTAAAAGTATTACTAAACGAACCTGCTCCTGAACTCAAAAACAGCATACTGAAAGCTATCGCTCATAAACACGTACGCTTGGCGCGTATAGATGTGCGCTACCAACAGCAACAAAACACTACAAAGGAAACTTTGCAAAAGGAAATTACTTTAAACGACCTGCAACCTTATGAGGTACTACAAAGGGTTTACCAAAATAAATTCCAAAAAGAACTGCCTGAATTCTATAAACCTTTGTTTGATGAAGCAATGGAGAAAGCGACTGATTAATGATTAGTGGTTAATTGATGTGAGTTTGATGTAAGAAAAGTGTAGCTTACGCTACAGAAATCCTACAAATCTTAAAAAAAATCAAACAAATAAACAGCTTTGCTGTTTTAAATGTCTCGCACAGATTACACGGATTGCACGGATTTAGACCCCGATTGATTTCAATATTATAGAACAAAAGTGCACGGATTTTAGCAACGAGTTGCTTAAATTTCACTGATTATAATGCAAACACAACCGTAAATCAGTATTATATATATATATCAAACTGATGCTAATTAAAAGTGTAGCTTACGCTACAGAAATCTTACAAATCATAAAAAAAATCAAACAAATAAGTTGCTTCGCTACTTTAAAATCTCGCACAGATTACACGGATTGCGCGGATTTAGACCCCGATTGATTTCAATATTATAGAACAAAAGTGCACGGATTTTAGCAACGAGTTGCTTAAATTTCACTGATTATAACGTAAATACAACCGTAAATCAGTGTTATATATATCAGACTGATGCTAATTAGTAAGATAATTCTTTTTGGATTTCTGCAAAAGCAAGTTTAATACGAGTTACTAATTTTTATTGACTAATTTTTGAATCTTTTTTCGTTCTTCACTATATGGTATTTCGCATTGGAGGGCTTTTTGGAAGAGTTGGTGTGCGGTTTCTTTGTTACCTTGTGTTTGATAAGCTCGCCCTAATAAATAATAGGCTTTCCAATAATGCGGGTTGAGACTTGTTATGTGCTTTACTTCATCTATTACAATAGGGGTATGTTCGCGCAGATGTGTTTCTATCTGTTGCTCTAATACCCTATACGCTTCGTAATCCTTAAACGCTTGGGTGTACATAAAAGGGTCGGGCGGAATATTTAAGGAAGTTTGAGGATAAGGACTGTGCGACGGGTAAGCTTTGGTAGCAAATATCTGCTTCAAATCATAGGCTACAAAAGTGCCCAACTGATAAGGAGCTGTCGATACCCATACCAAGCGTTCTTGAGGTTTAAAAATTACTGCGTGATGTGCCAATAGCTGGTTGAGCGCTTTCTCATTGCCATAGCCTATGGAATCGGCGTGTAAGCCTTCGGTACTGCGGAGGAGTGTAGCTATTTTAGAGGGGTTCAGCTTAGGTTCTTCTGTTAGGAACTCCTGCATTTTGGCATATCTATACGCTGAATGCGAAGTACGTATCTGTTTGAGATTCTTCTTATCTTTCTTGTACACTTCACTTTGGAAATGATTGGTGCAAAGCACTGCATTAGGAGCTTCGTACACTCCAAACTTTTTGGGTGATACCTCGATGATTACTGCTTTGCCGTCGGTAGCACTCCCCACCATTATAGCTTCGGACACGAATACCTTTCGCTTTTTAGCAATGGCAATCGCCTCATCGATATTTTTGGCGTACTGCAAGATTTCACGGCAGAGGAGCGAAATAGGGGTGCGAGCTTTCAGCGGAATAGATGACTTTCCTGCATTGATAGTAACCGTAAGACCCTCGAGATTCATACCCGAGAGCACACCTATCATTCCGCCCCAAGCGTAACTCATAAAAGGAATGCCTTCCTCAGGACGCACAAATCGCACTACTTTTTCAGTAGCAAAGTCATCGGAGAGATAAAAATCGAAATTGCGCCCTATGAGGAGCTGACCATCTTCGGTTTTATCGCCCCAAACCGCTAATGAAGAACAGCCTACGAGCATCAAATCTTGCAAAGCGTGCCCTAAATCGTGAGCCGAATGCAGGTAAAGGGTGCGCTGATAAGCAGGGGCTATGTAGTTAAAAATCGTATCGGAGTACTGCGCTTGTCCCCAGAGTTCTTGCCGGAAGGGAGGTATCACACAATTATTGATATCTCGATTGAACCACTTGACGAACTTGCGCAAAAAACGCTGTTTGCGCTGTGAAGGCACAAACTGATTGAGTTTGACAAAGAGCAGACTGTCCTGACGGTGATACAAAGGCTCAGTAAGTGCACCTGAATTGAGCCCTAACTGATACGGATTTCCTGAAAGGTAGAGCTCCCACAAGCCTTGTTGATTTTTTACAATATAGTTATCCTGAAAATACCGCAACGTATCATTTAGTGCAGTAATTTGAGGTTTCTGGTACGGATAGGTTACCTCAGGCGGAGTGATTTTCTTGTAGAAAATACCGCAAGAGGTGAGCAGGAGGTAAAAAGTAAGAAGTAAGAGTTTTTTCATTTTGCCGACTCTTCGAACTGCTGATTAAGGTGCAAAAATAGGGATAATTTTTTAATACCCAAAATGCCAATAATGCCAATAATACCAGAAATGCGAAAATTGTAGTTTTCTGAGTATATAGTAAAAAATCGTACGGATTCGGAGAATATCGGAGATAGTCGAAGGTAGTAGGAGAGTATACTTAGCTTATAGAAAGCTTATAGGAAGCTTATACGAATGTTGGACGATTGGTATAGAAAGGGTATACAAAGAGTTGATTATTAATGATTAAAAGCTAAAAGTGAATTGTTAAAAAGAGTTAAACAAACCAAAGTAAGACAGTAGTAAAAAGAAAGTAAGACAGAGCAAAAGTAGTTTAAAAATTGGTAATTGGTATTTTTTTACTACTTTTGCAGTCAGAATAGAAATTGGCAAATTAGCACATATGACAGAACCCAAAAAATACAACCCTACTGATTTAGAAGAAAAATGGTATGCCTATTGGCTTGCCCACAACTATTTTCACTCAACCCCCGATGAGCGTACCCCCTATACCATTGTGATTCCGCCTCCTAACGTTACAGGAGTGCTCCATATGGGGCATATGCTCAACAACACGATTCAAGATGTACTTATTCGTCGTGCACGCCTCAAAGGCTTCAACGCTTGCTGGATACCAGGTACTGACCACGCTTCTATTGCAACAGAAGCCAAAGTGGTGGCAAAACTCAAAGAACAAGGCATTAAGAAATCCGACCTCACTCGCGAGGAGTTCCTTGTACACGCGTGGGAATGGACACACCAATACGGTGGGGTGATTCTCGAACAACTCAAAAAATTAGGTTGCTCTTGCGACTGGGAACGCACTAAATTTACAATGGACGAGGAGCTTTCGGCTTCGGTTATCAAAGTGTTTGTGGATTTGTACAACAAAGGACAAATATACCGCGGTCACCGTATGGTGAACTGGGATCCAGAGGCTAAAACCACCCTTTCTGACGAGGAAGTGATTTATGAAGAACGTCAAGGATTTTTATATCATCTGAAATATCAAATCGAGGGGACGAATGAGTACCTCGTGATTGCTACTACCCGCCCTGAAACGATTTTTGGCGATACGGCTATCTGCATCAACCCTAACGATGAACGTTGGCAGCACCTGAAAGGCAAAAAAGCGATTGTGCCTATCTGCAACCGCGTGATTCCGATTATTGAAGATGAGTACGTAGATGTAGAATTTGGTACAGGTTGCCTGAAAGTAACCCCTGCCCACGACCCTAACGACAAGGTTTTGGGCGACAAACATCAGTTAGAAGTCATTGATATCTTTAATGATGATGCAACCCTTAATCACTACGGCTTGCACTATGCTGGCAAAGACCGCTTTGTAGTGCGCAAAGAGATAGTAGCCGAATTAGAAGAAAAAAACTTACTCGCTAAAAAAGAGACCTATACTAACAAAGTGGGGACATCCGAGCGTACCAAAGCCGTGATAGAACCCCGCCTTTCCGACCAGTGGTTCCTAAAAATGGACACTCTTATCCAACCCGCTATCAAGGCGGTATTGGAAGACGAAAGCATCAAGTTATACCCTAAAAAGTTCGAAAATACTTATCGCCATTGGGTAGAGAACGTACGCGATTGGAATATCTCACGCCAATTGTGGTGGGGACAACAAATTCCTGCTTACTACTACGGCGAGGGCAAAGACCAATTTGTAGTAGCTGAAACTAAGGCAGAAGCGCTTGTGTTGGCTAAAGAAAAGAGTAGCAATGCACATCTTACTGAAGCCGATTTGCGACAAGATGAAGACGCCCTCGATACTTGGTTCTCGTCTTGGTTATGGCCAATGAGTGTTTTCAACGGTATTTTAGAGCCTAATAATCGTGAAATTGAGTATTATTACCCAACCAACGATTTGGTAACAGGACCTGATATCCTTTTCTTCTGGGTAACCCGAATGATAGTAGCAGGTTATGAATACAAAGGCGAGCGTCCGTTTAGCAATGTGTACCTCACCGGATTGGTACGTGACAAACAACGCCGCAAGATGTCTAAATCCTTAGGTAACTCTCCTGATGCACTCAAACTCATCGCCGATTACGGTGCTGATGGCGTGCGCGTGGGGCTCTTGCTTTCATCGGCAGCAGGTAATGACTTGCTGTTTGACGAAGCCCTTTGCCAGCAAGGAAAAGGATTTGGCAACAAATTGTGGAATGCCTTCCAATTGGTAAAAGGATGGCAAGTGGATAGCTCGGTAGCACAACCTGCAGCCGCTCAGATCGCTTTGCAATGGTTTGAAGCGAAGTTCAACGCAGTACTCACCGAAGTAGAAGACCATTTTGAGAAATATCGTATCTCCGATGCCCTAATGGCAATTTATAAACTCGCCTGGGACGACTTCTGTGCGTGGCTTTTGGAAATGGTAAAACCCGAATACGGCAAACCGATGGACAAAGCAACTTACGAGGGCGTGGTAGCCGCTTTTGAGAACTTATTAAAACTCCTTCACCCCTTTATGCCTTTCCTCACCGAGGAAATATGGCAAAGTTTAGCTCCTCGTACCGCTGAACAAGCTCTTATCGTGGCTACTTACCCCACTGTACAGCCGTACGACGAAAAACTATTGGCAGAATTCGACTTTGCTGCCGAAGTGATAGCAGGTATCCGCACGGTGCGCAAAGAGAAGAATATACCTTTCAAAACACCGCTTAGCCTTTCAGTATTAAACAAAGAGCAAATGAGCAATCGTTTTGATGTGGTACTTAGCAAAATGGGCGGGCTTGAGGCTATTACCGAAGTAAGTACAGCCATAGAAGGCGCAATGTCTTTCCGCGTAAAAGCTAATGAATACTTTATCCCAATGGAAGGGGCAGTGAATGTAGAAGAGGAACTCAAAAAACTACAAGAGGAACTCACCTATACACAAGGCTTTTTAGCCTCAGTACGCAAGAAACTTTCTAATGAGAAGTTTGTAAATTCAGCACCTGCCCAAGTAGTAGATAATGAGCGCAAAAAAGAAGCTGATGCTTTGACGAAAATTGAAACACTTGAAAAAGCGATAAAAGCAATTAACAATTGATAATTAGATAAATGGAACACTTAAAACAAATGATAGATGAGGCGTGGGAGAATCGCTCATTGCTTCGTGAGGAAATCGTACAGCAAACTATTAGAGAGGTGATTCACCTCTTAGATTTAGGTAAATTGCGAGTAGCAGAGCCTACTGCCGATGGCTGGAAAGTAAACGAATGGGTGAAAAAAGCTGTTGTGCTTTACTTCCCTATCCAAAATATGAAACCCGTAGAGGTGGGTATCTTTGAGTTTCACGATAAGATTCCGCTCAAACACAACTACGATGAGAAAGGAGTGCGCGTAGTACCACCTGCTGTAGCACGTCGTGGCGCTTTTATTGCCAAAGGCGCTATACTGATGCCCAGCTATGTGAATATAGGGGCGTATGTAGATGAAGGTACAATGGTAGATACGTGGGCTACTGTGGGTAGTTGCGCTCAAATAGGCAAGCACGTGCACCTCAGTGGTGGTGTAGGTGTAGGAGGTGTATTAGAACCCTTGCAAGCAGCTCCCGTGATAGTAGAAGACGGAGCTTTCATCGGGTCGCGTTGTATCTTGGTAGAAGGAGTGCGCGTAGGCAAAGAAGCGGTACTTGGTGCTAATGTAGTGCTTACAGCCTCTACTAAAATCATTGATGTAACGGGTAGTGAACCTAAAGAACTGAAAGGCTATGTGCCCGAACGTTCGGTAGTTATCCCTGGTAGTTACACCAAGCACTTCCCTGCTGGCGATTACCAAGTGCCTTGTGCCCTTATCATCGGGCAGCGTAAAGCCTCAACCGATAAGAAAACTTCACTAAATGATGCCCTTAGAGAATATGGAGTTTCTGTATAAGAAAAGTGATGAGGATATAAAATAGAAAAGGCTACCCCAAAGGTAGCCTTTTTAATAGATAATAGATTTAGAATTTATATCCTATCTTAATACCAAAGTTAGGTTCGATAGCCCAGAACTTCTTATTTTCATTAACTTGTTTACCAAAGTTTCGTGCAATATTTGCAAAAGGAGCGATGATAAAGGTATCGTCGAGATTCCATTGGTAACCTGCCCCTACACCTAAGATAAAACTATCCAAACGCGTTTTTACTCCATCTTCAGAGAATGTTCCAAAGCGTTGTTTGATAAAGGGATTTACATAGAGCCCTGTGCCTCCGTCTTCTTCAAAATAGTAGTTATATCCTATTTGAATACTAGTAGCTCTGTACTTCTCTCCACTCTTTTTAGGGAATACAGAAAAGCGGTCGTTAAAGAAAATAGTTCCTTCGATAGACTGATTAGGAGCTATGTAATGTTCATAACCTAACTCTACAGAAGCTAACCATATAACATTCAAGATATTTAAGTTTACTTGATGTTGAGGAAAATCACTTTGGGCAAATGTTTTTGCTGAGAAAAACATAAGCATTACAGCTACAATAATTTTTTTCATCGGTTTTCTTAGTTTAAAAATAATGGCAAAGATACTACTTTTATGCTAATACACAAAAATAATACTGTAAAATCAAAAAAAGTCCAGTGTGTAGCACACTGGACTTTTATATGTAAAACTAACTAATTCACTTGTGAAGAAAAGGTAACAACTATTAAAAACACTAAAAAAGAATACAGACTTCACAAGGAATCGCAAACGAAATATAAAGACTTTACTACTATTATATTCCTTTACTAATAGTGGGGCAAAGGTATATATTATTTTGAATACATCCAAATAAATAGTAGAATAATTTTAAATAACATATATTTAATACTGATAATCAACACATAGCATATTGTCTATTTTTCTATCCAACTTGCATATTTAGGATAGTTTAGGGCAATTCGCTCGATGAGAGTTTTCTGTTCATCGGTAATATTTTTGAGTTTTTTAGCAGGAACGCCAGCATAGAGGCTCCCTTTTTCTATATGGGTATTAGGAGGTACTACGGCTCCAGCAGGCTACAATGCTATGGTTTTCTACCACACACCCGTCCATTACGATGCTTCCCATACCTATAAGCACATCATCTTCGATAGTACAGCCGTGTACAATAGCGTTATGCCCTATGGACACGCGATTGCCAATGGTCGTAGGGTGTGTTTGATAGGTAGCGTGAATCACTACACCATCTTGGATATTGGTGTCATCACCTATGCAAATAGTGTTTACATCGCCACGAATAACCGCATTATACCACACGGTACAGCGGTCGCCTAAGTGCACATCACCGGTAAGGGTAGCATTTTCAGCAAAAAAGCAACCTTCCCCAAAGGTAGGTTACTTTCCGTTAACTTTCTTGACTAACATATTCTTTTAGTTTATCGATTATCTCTTGTAGACCATTAGTTTTTATCTCGAAAGTAGTAGCCAATAGCATTCCTAATTTTCCTTTGGGAAATCCTTGAGTGCTGAACCACTCGAGGTAATAGGAAGGCAAATCAGCAATCATAGTACCCTTGTACTTGCCATAGGGCATTGGGGTTGTGATGATTTCTTTGAGAATTTCGGAGTTCATAGAGAAAATTAGAAAATTAGCAGATTTACTAATGTGCTATTTTAACCATCTTCCTCTTTTCTTCGTTGCGCTCTATTTTATGGTTAGGGCGTGTCCATTTAGGGTTTTCGCCTAAGGAGTGATATTGAGAATCTTCTGCTTCTACCGTATGAGGCTGTGGATGCGTTTCAAAAGGTTTCTGAATACGCATACCAAGTACGCCGAGCATTTGCATATCCTCATTGATATCGGGGTTAGGAGTGGTGAGGAGCTTATCGCCTGCGAAGATAGAGTTGGCTCCCGCAAAGAAACAGAGAGCTTGTCCTTCTTGGCTCATTTGGGTACGACCTGCGGAAAGGCGCACTTGCGATTGTGGCATCACGATACGTGCGGTAGCTACCATACGCACCATCTCGAAGATATCTACGGGCTCACAGTCTTCCAAAGGTGTTCCTTCTACGGGCACTAAGGCATTGATAGGCACTGACTCGGGTTGTGGATTGAGCGTTGAGAGCGCTACGAGCATTCCGGCGCGGTCTTCGAGTGATTCACCCATACCAATAATCCCTCCACTGCACACAGTGATATTGGTTTTGCGCACGTTGTCAATCGTTTTGAGGCGGTCGTCATAACTACGGGTAGAAATGATTTCTTTGTAGTATTCTTCTGACGTATCTAGGTTGTGATTGTAAGCATACAAGCCTGCTTCCGCCAAACGTTTGGCTTGGTTTTCGGTAAGCATACCGAGTGTACAGCACACTTCCATATCCAGCTTATTGATAGTACGCACCATTTCGAGCACCTGTTCAAATTCGGGACCATCTTTTACGTTACGCCACGCTGCCCCCATACACACACGTGAAGCTCCTGCTGATTTAGCACGAAGGGCTTGGGCTTTTACGTGAGTAACACCCATCATATCGGCGTTTTCTATTTTTACTTCGGTTTCGTAACGCGCCGATTGCGGACAGTAAGCACAGTCTTCGGAGCAACCTCCGGTTTTAATAGAGAGAAGTGTAGAGACTTGTACTGAGTTAGGGTCGTGATATTTACGGTGCACGGTAGCGGCTTCGTAGAGCAACTCCATTAGGGGTTTATTGTAAATAGCCATTATTTCTTCTTTCGTCCAATTATGACGGGTTTCGGCATTGCTACAGCCACACGTATGTTGATTTTCGCACATAGTTCTTTTCTTTATTTCGGGGGCAAAGATACAAAACAATTGACAATTGACAATTAACAATTAACAAATGCTAAGATTTTTTGTACTTGTTCCTCTATCGTAAGATTGGTATTATCGATAACTATGGCATCATCAGCTTTTTTGAGAGGTGACTCTTTGCGGGTAGTATCGATATGGTCGCGGTGCTGGATATTGGCAAGCACTTCGTCGAACGATGCTTTATCGCCTTTGGCTTGTAACTCTTTATAACGGCGCTGGGCGCGCACTTGTTCGCTAGCGGTCATAAATATTTTAAGTTCAGCATTCGGGAATACCGTTGTACCGATATCGCGTCCGTCCATTACAATACCTTTGTCTTTACCCATTTTGCGTTGAAGGTCTACTAGGTAAGTGCGCACTTCGGGTTGTTTGGCAACTTCGCTCACCCAATTGGCTATTTCAATACCGCGTATTTCGTTTTCGATATTCTTACCGTCTAAATAAATTTCAGAAAATCCCAACTCAGGGTTGTATACGAACTTTATTTCCGACTTTCGCAGGGCTTTCATCAGCGGTTTTACTTCGATGCCCGAGGTAGAAACATAACCTTTTTCTAAGGCTAAATAAGTAACGGCGCGGTACATCGCACCTGTATCGATATAGACGTAGCCTAACGCTTTGGCTACGGCTTTGGCAGTAGTACTCTTTCCTGTTGAGGAATAGCCATCAATGGCAATGATAATATTCATTAGTGTTTAGTTATTAGTTTTTAATCGTTAGTTATTTGTAGAGTGATGGGGCTATTTCTATTTCGGTTACAACTTTTTTGTTTTTATCGTAGTAATAATAGTACAGTGTTATATTGTTATCAATGAAAAAACGCATCTTCCCGCGATTGGTTCTTAGGTTTTGTACAATGGCTTCCTTAGCTGCTGATGCGTCGAACTCTACTCCTTCGGAATCGAAATTAAAAAGGGTTGCATAATACCCCATAGTTTTTTCCCCTTTTAGGGCAACACTATCTAAGCGCACCCCCTCTTCTATTATTTGTGGTAATTGCCGGTTTATTTCGGCTACTTGATTCTTCATCTCATCGGTAACTAAATCGTTTTTAGCTTTTGAAAAGAAGGAGCTTGTGAGATAGCGCGTCGTAAAGAATGCTGCTAAAAATACCACAATAAAAGACACCACACCCACTATTACTGCAACAATATTTTTAGTGCGATTGTTCTTTCGGGATTCCTGAGCGTTAAGAAAATCGTTCATTTTTGTCTCTTTTTAACGCTACAAAGATATAAAACAAAAAGCAAACTGCAATGCCCTGATGCGTTTTTATCTTAAAAAAATACAACTATCTAATGATAAATACTTAAAAACAATGAGATAAGAAAATTTGAAAATGAGAAAATGAGGAAATTTGAAAATGAGAAAATGGGGAGGGTTGAGAGGTTCGGAAGATATCGGAGAGAAACGGAAGGGTGTATTGAAGTAAAAGCTAAAAGATGAGCTGTAATTTGGGTGGGGTTAGCTTATAGAGAGCTTATAGGAAGCTTATACGAATCTTGGACGATTGGTATAGAAAAGGTATATAAATAATTGATTAATAATACTATACAACAGCGCTAAAAATGTTAAAAAAAGGGTTTCGAGGCGAAAGAAAAGGGAATGAGTAATGGATAAGGATAGGAACTCGGTGCTTACTCAAAAGTCGGTGAGCTATTGTAGAACACTATGCGAGATTAGAAATTAGTTTTACGTATACCTAAAAGATGTTATATTATATCGAATAGAAATTATTTAATAGAAATTCATATAAACTGATAAACAGCAAGATAAGAGGTAGTTAGCCATAAAGTTTTGAGAAAAAGTGTAAGAATATTTGTGTAGGTCAAAAAAAAATCGTAAAATTGCACCCGCAAAAAGTAGTGTCTACAAAACACTTAAATAACTGATTTATAAGGTAAATATATAATAGAAAGAAAAATAATATGGGTTTTTTTGATTTCTTGACAGAAGAAATAGCCATTGATTTGGGTACTGCGAACACCCTCATTATTCACAATGACAGGGTAGTGATTGATAGTCCATCGATTGTAGCAATAGATAGGACAACCAGAAGAATTATAGCCGTAGGTAGAGAAGCACGGCTAATGCAAGGGAAAACACACCCTAATATCACGACTGTTCGTCCGCTAAAAGACGGGGTAATTGCCGACTTTGACGCTTCGGAACAGATGATAGGAATGCTCATTAAGAGTATACCTGCGTTGCGCAAACGCTTTTTCTCGCCTTCGTTGCGTATGGTAGTTTGTATCCCCTCAGGAATTACCGAGGTGGAAACGCGTGCGGTACGCGAGTCGTGCGAACGTGTGAACGGTAAGGATATTTACCTCGTACACGAACCGATGGCAGCGGCTATTGGTATAGGGCTTGACATTATGCAACCTAAGGGTAATATGATTATCGACATAGGTGGGGGTACTACCGAGATTGCGGTGATTGCCTTAGGGGGTATTGTATGCGACAAGTCGGTAAAAATTGCAGGGGATATTTTCAACTCGGATATTGTGCACTATATGCGTACGCAACACAACCTTTACGTAGGAGAAAGTACTGCAGAAAACATTAAGATGACCGTAGGAGCCGCTACTGAAGATCTCGATGCCCCACCAGATGATATTATGGTACAAGGGCGTGACCTGCTCACCGGTAAGCCTAAGCAAGTGCAAGTTTCCTACCGCGAAATGGTGAAAGCACTGGATAAGTCTATTCTTCGTATAGAAGATGCTATAATGGAGACACTTTCGCAAACGCCTCCTGAATTGGCTGCCGATATCTATAATACAGGTATCTATATGGCAGGTGGTGGCTCGATGTTGCGAGGGTTAGACAAACGTATTTCTATGAAAACTGACCTCCCTGTATACGTAGCCGAAGACCCTTTGCGTGCCGTAGTACGTGGAACAGGTATCACTCTAAAAAACATTAATAAATTCAGAAGTATTTTATTAAAGTAAAATAGATAGAGGTAAGAGATAAGAAACAAGAGGTATGAACCAAATCATTCAATTCTTTATGAGGTCGAGGGACTTTTTTGTGTTCCTCGCACTGTTCTTATGCGCTATTGGTTTGGTTTTTAACAGCAATTATTATCCTCAGAGTGCTTACATAAACTCAGCGAATGCAGTGTCGGGTAGGCTTTACAGTTTCACAGACTATTGGGCACAATATTTTAGCTTACGCGGTCAGAACGAAACCCTTACTGAGGAGAATAGAGCTCTGCGCTCACAACTCTTACGGATGGAACAGCAAATCCGCAATATATCTCTTGTAGATTCGGTGTCATTTCCCACTACCGATTCACTGAAATACAAGGTACTTAAAGCAAATGTTATAAAAAATAGTTTCCGTTTAAAAAACAACTACCTCACTATCGACAAAGGTACAAAAGACGGTGTAAAGCAAGATATGGGAGTGCTCTCGCCACAAGGAGTTGTGGGGATAATAGAGAATACTTCGGAGAGGTTTGCTACTGTACAAAGTGTACTGAATACTAGGTCGGCACTGAATGCAATGGTGAAGCGCACACAACACTTTGGTTCATTGCGTTGGGATACCAGAGAGGTGAATAAAGTACAGCTGTTAGAAGTACCTAATATAGCCCCTATACAGAATGGAGATACGATTGTAACAGGGGGTATGTCGAACATATTCCCCAAGGGAATTCCTATTGGCAGGATAGTTCATTTTGAAAAGAGCAAAAAAGATAATACGTATATCATTGATGTAAAGCTATTTGCTGATATGTCGAACCTTGAATATGTGTATATTATTGAAGATAGAGATAGAGCAGCCGTTTCTGATTTAGAAAAACAGAACCCAAAATGAGTCACCCAGTAGTAAGAAATGTATATTTATTTGTATTCTTAGTGTTGTTGCAGGTACTCATCTTCAACAATGTGGAGTATTGGGGCTATGTAAATCCGATGGTTTACATAGTGTTTATACTGTTATTACCCTATCGTGAAAACAGAATGCCTTCATTGGTAGCGGCATTTTTAATAGGGTTGTGTATAGACATTTTTTCTAATACGGGAGGGTTGCACGCTGCCAGTAGTGTACTCATAGCTTATTTGCGTAATCCGATACTACTAACAGTATTTGGCAAGAATTTTGAGTATCAAGAATTGGATTTGCTCGCTTATCCGTTTTCTAAGATTTTTAGTTATACAACCTTGATGGTGGTAGTGCATCACACACTGTTTTATTTCTTAGAAGTCTTTAACTTCAATCACTTGTTTCTTACATTAGCAAAGATTGTAGGAGCATCTATCTTCACTATCATCGTTTGTTTGCTATTCATCTATCTGTTTAGTAAAAATAAGAAATGAGAAAATATCTGTTGCCCATTATTATTCTTTTTGTGGCAGTGGTGTTCTTAGTACGGTTATTCTTCTTACAAGTAATATTTCACGAGGAAAATACAGGAATTGACAACATTGCTATTGAAACGGTATACGATTACCCCGAACGCGGATATATTTACGACCGTAATGGAGAACTATTGGTATCGAACCAACCTGCCTATGACGTGATGGTTGTGCCCAGTGAGGTGAAAACTCTCGATACCTTAGAGCTTTGTGGACTCCTTGAAATCAGTAAAGAAGAGTTTAGGGAACGACTCATAAAAGCAAGTGATTACTCACGCAAAAAACCTTCGGTAATCGTGCACCAGCTCTCCAAAGATGATTATGCCGTACTACAAGAAAAGTTGCGCAAGTTTCAAGGATTTTATATACAGAAGCGAATGCTCCGCAGTTACCTCACTCACAATGCGGGGAATGTATTGGGATATATCAGCGAGGTAAATGAATGGGAACTGAAAAAGAACCCTTATTACTTAGCTGGTGAACTGATAGGGCGCAGTGGGGTAGAAAAACAATACGAGGAATTCTTACGAGGTAAAAAAGGTGTACAATTCTTCCAAAAAGACAAACACAACGCTGCCATTGAACGTTATAAAAATGGCGCAATGGATACTTTGCCTATCACTGGGCAACCTTTGCAACTAACCATAGACATCAATTTGCAAGCCTATGGCGAAATGCTGATGCAACACAAACACGGCGGAATCGTAGCTATAGAACCTAAAACAGGTGAGATTCTCGCATTGATATCAGCACCTACTTTTGACCCTGCTCTGTTAGTAGGACGTGAACGTTCTAAAAACTACACAGCCCTTTATAACGATTCGATTGCTAAACCTCTTTACGACCGCACACTATTAGCAGAATACCCACCAGGGTCGCCATTTAAAGTAATAAACGCACTGATAGGCTTACAGGAAGGTGTGATAACACCAGGTAGTGTGTTCAGCTGTGGAGGAGGTTATCGTTTTGGAGGGCGTATAATGCGTTGCCACTGCGGGCGCAGTTCTAATGACTTATTACACGGGATAGCTTTTTCTTGTAACTCTTATTTTGCAAATACCTATAAGCGCGCTATTGATATGAAAACCACTTCGGCAGTGGGTATGGACAAGTGGAATGCTCACGTACGAAGTTTTGGATTGGGAAGCTTTTTAGGTGCTGACTTACCGACGGGACGTGCAGGGAAAGTGCCTAATACTGCTTTATATGACAAACAATATGGTAAAGGTCGCTGGAACGGCACAACCAATATCTCTAACGCTATTGGGCAAGGAGAACTGCTCACCACTCCTATACAGCTTGCTAATGTGATGGCTGCCATCGCTAATAGAGGTTATTACTATACCCCTCATATCGTAAAAAAAATAGATAATAAAATTACTCCATTTCAAGAGTATACCGTTGCTAAACACACTACGATAGCCCCTAAGAACTTTGAACCTGTGATTAGAGGTATGAATATGGCATATGAGCAAGGTACCGCACGCCGTACCCAAATTGAAGGTATTAATATCGCTGCTAAAACAGGTACCGCCGAAAACTTTATAAAAGTGAATGGGAAGCGTATGCAACTTACTGACCACTCTATATTCGTAGCTTTTGCTCCCATAGAAGACCCTAAGATTGCTATTGCCGTATTTGTGGAAAACGGGTATTACGGAGCACGAGTAGCTGCTCCCATCGCCTCACTAATGATTGAAAAATACCTAAAAGGGGAAGTATACCGCTGTGACCTCGAAAAGCAAATGCTCGAAAAGAGTCTTGAAGACGAATATATGAAGCCTTATAGCGGATTGCCTTTTACCATCAACCGATAATGAAGAAAATTATATTAGCCTCAGGCTCACCGCGCCGTCAGCAGTTCCTGAAAGAATTAGATTTTCCTTATGAGGTAGTCCTCAAACCCGTAGACGAAACCTACCCTAAACACTTAAAGCGAGAGCAAATCACCGACTATCTCGCCCAGCTGAAAGCTACGCCCTTTGCGGGTGAAATACCTACGGATTGTATGCTTCTCACCTCTGATACTATTGTGTGGCACGAAGGTAAAGCCCTTGGTAAACCCAAAGACACTACCGAAGCCTTTGCAATGTTGCGTTCGCTCTCGGGGAAGACTCACGAGGTAATTACCTCTATATGTTTTACTACCAATGAAAAGCAAATAACGGAGCACTGTATTACGAAAGTAACCTTTAAAGAGCTTTCCGATGACGAAATAACCTATTACATCAGTCACTATCAGCCATTTGACAAAGCAGGAGCTTACGGTATACAGGAGTGGATAGGACATATAGGAGTTACCACTATTGAAGGCTCTTATAACAACGTGATGGGACTGCCTACGCACTTAATCAAAGAACAAATATAAAAACAAGTAAACTCTGGTAATTCTTGAATTTTACCAGAGTTTTTTCTTATATGCTAATTAGCTTAAACTATTAAAAAACAATTTATTAAGAAAAATAATAAAAAAAGAATCATTAAAAAAATTGCAGTTTAAAAATATTTATTGTACTTTTGGGGCTGTATTTTAAATAGAAATACAAATGGCTATATTTAATAAAGAGAGAGATAATAAAAAGATTATTATGGCAGCAGAAAATCCCACAGGAAGTAGCAACCGTATTGTTACTGAAACAAAATTCAAAGGAGAAATCAATTCAAAATCTGATTTTAGAATTGATGGTGAAGTGGAAGGAACTTTCCAAACTTCAGGTAAATTAGTAGTAGGCAGAACCGGTGTGATAAAAGGCACTGTGATTTGCGAAAACGCCGATATTGAAGGTAAAATAACAGGTACCCTCAAAGTGAGTAGTATTTTAAGTTTAAAATCTACTGCAGTTGTAGAAGGCGAAGTGTACGTAGATAAGCTTTCTATAGAACCAGGAGCGGTATTTAACGTTTCTTGCTCGATGAAAGGAGGCAAAAACAGTTTTACCATCAATGAAAAACCACAAACACCACTTACAGCCGAAAAACAACCACCTAAATAAGTGGATTACCTTTTCACAAATAGGGCTACAAATGGCTATTACCATAGTCATTTGTAGCTTTTTTGGTGTTTGGTTAGATGGTAAATTTCCTAATGAGTACTCTCTATGGACAGTGGTATGTTCGCTTTTTGGGGTATTTGGAGCTATGTATTCAGTAATTAAGAAAGCCCAACAGATGAGCGATGAAGAGTAACATACTCCTGTTTGTAAAATATTTATTATTGCTTATTGCCGGAGGAGTAGGACTCTTTTGGCTGTACGATTATTGCGTAAACACAGAGGGTATTAGTTTGTACTATTCGCTAAAAACCTTGCTCATCTTCCATTGTGGTTTATCTTTCTTCTTATTTAGTATTATCTTCATCGTAAACAAAAGACGCAAACAGCACACTGCTTTTGCTTTTATGGCGGGCTTTGCATTGCGTTTTGTAGCCGTAGTAATTCTCTCACTTCCGCTGGTAAAAACTGTAAGTCCTTCTCCTTTATACGAAATGCTCTTCATCTTATTACCTTCTTTTTATTTTACAACCATAGAGGCTGTATTAGCGATTCGGTTGATAAAATAAGTGGGAGCCAGGCGGGTAGAAAATTAGCAGATTAGAAAATTTGGAAATTAGAAAATGAGAGAATTAGCAAATTAACAGATTAGCAAATGGGATAAATGCCAGAAATACCAGAAATGCCAATAATACCACCAAGAGGAATGGACGGGTCGGACAGGTCAGAGGAGAGGTTGGAGAATTCGGAAGGAAACGGAGGAGTTCAGAAGGGCGTGTTGAGGTAAGAGGTAAAAAATGAGCTGTAAGATGGGTGGGGTGAGCTTATAGAGAGCTTATAGGAAGCTTATACGAATCTTGGACGATTGGTATAGAAAGGGTATATAAATAATTGATTCATAATATAATACAACAATGCCAAAAACGCCAAAAAGAGGGTTTCGAGGCGAAAGAAAGAGGAAGAGGCACTAGGCCTTAGGCCATAGGCACTTGGAGATAACATCACTCTTTACACATACCCAGTTGTTGCTGGATATCTTCAAAAGGAGAAACTGTGGCGAGTCTTTTATTCGGTAAGCCCCCGAACCCCCGAAGGGGGACAAGCTGGAAAAGCTGATAAACCTCCCCCTTACACATACCCAGTTGTTGCTGGCTATCTCCGAGAAGGGGAAGGTAGCGAGGGAAAAGGGAACAAATGACGAGGGACGAGAGACGAATGATGAAGGCAAGACGATGGTAAGATAAGGGAAATGTAAAGACCAAGTGTTGCAATTTTGTGGAAAAATACCTTGTTAAAGACACTATTTGTGAATTTGAATCAGAAGTATAACTTTTTTTGTTAAAATATTAGGCAATATCAAAAAAATGCTGTAATATTGCACCATAATTTTAATTTCATAATTTTACACACTATGGATGCACAAAAAGTGGATATGTTTATCGTAACTAATGGTAAATTTTTCAGACCTGAAATCGTTCCTCAAATTCGTGAAAAGCTTCTTTCTTTGGACGAATCAAAATGGGTAATGCTACAAACGATACAATTTAAAGACCCTACTACTTCTCTCCTCATTTCTATTTTTGCAGGACATTTGGGTATTGACCGTTTCTACATAGGCGATGTAGGTATGGGAGTTGGTAAATTGCTTACTTGTGGTGGTTTGGGTATTTGGACAATTGTGGACTGGTTCCTAATTATGGACGCTACAAGAGACAAAAATGCGGAATTATTAGCTTCAGCACTTAGTTACTAATTGACGACTAAAAAGTTCTATACTTTCATCACACTCCTATGTCTTGCCTGTTGGGGGTGGCTACTTAGCCACTATATTTTTCACGGACAGGACATAGGGGTTACTGTTTGTGCAATAAAGAATGTTACGGGGTACCCCTGTCCGTCGTGTGGTACCACGCGGTCGGTTGAGGCTTTTTTTGAAGGACACTGGGGAGAGGCGTTACTAACCAATCCGCTTGGGGTATTGGCATCGGTATTACTTATCATTACTCCGTTATGGTTACTTTATGATTTATGCAGAAAGAAAACTACTTTGCAGGGAGCTTACATAAAGTTTGAAAAATTCTTTAAACACCCTTACGTGTATATTCCCTTTTTTATTCTCATAGTACTGAACTGGATTTGGAATATTTATAAAGGTTTATGATAGAATCTAAACAATTAAACGAACGCATCAGCGATGGTGACAAGGAGCGCGCTGCCAATAGCTATATAATGTCGATAGTGGCTATTATGGCGGGAATGCCTTTGCCTATCATCAATCTACTGGCTACCATATTCTTTCTGGTGGCACATCGCAAAGGCTCTTATTTTGTGCGTTGGCATTGTTATCAAGCCTTCGTTTCACAACTCTTCTTATTTTTTGTAAACACCACTACTTTCTGGTGGACTGTATCAATAGTATTGGGGAGCAATTTAGTAACTAATGCTTATATTGCTTGGCTGATTATTGCCTTTATCTTTAATGTCTATGAAATTATAGGCACGTTTTATTCTGCCATAAAGATACGCAAGGGCGAACATTTATCGTGGTGGTTTTACGGTGATATTGTAGATTTAATAGTGAAAAAATAATGAATAAAGTAATATCAAGAGGCACTATTTTACTGTGTGTTTTCTTTGGTGGTTGGTTTTTACTGCAACAAGTAAACTGGTTGGGGATTTTTAAGATTAACCCGCTGATAAGGAATGAATATGTGAAGAAAATAGAGGTGAAGCTGGGTGAAATGATGTTTGAGGACTTCACGAGCAGAAACTCGGTGGTAGACGATAGCCTTGCAGTAGCGACTATCGACAGTATGGTGACCAAAATATGTGATGCTAATAACATCGACCGGAAGGAGCTGAAAGTGTACTTATTAGATAGTGAAGAGGTAAATGCTTTTGCTTTGCCTAATCACCAGCTGATGATTTATACAGGACTTGTAAAAAAGACCTCAAGCCCAGAAGCCCTTTGTGGGGTGATTGGGCACGAGCTGGCGCATATTGAAAAAGATCACGTAATGCAGTCGCTTGTAAGAGAATTAGGGATAGGCACTTTGTTTGCTATTATTTCGGGGCGGTCAGACCTTTCGATGATTACAGAAGTAGGCAGAATTGTATCTTCGAGTGCTTTTAACCGAAATATGGAAAAAGAAGCCGACCTTGTGGGACTTACCTATATACAAAATGCGAAGATAGACCCTAAACCTTTTGCTGAGTTTATAGGGGTGATAGATGATAAAAATACTCCGCCTTCGGCATTTAAATGGGTAAGCACTCATCCTTTCGCAAAAGATAGGAAAGAGTATTTGCTACAAAATATCAGTAAACAGCGAACTAACTACAAGCCTGTTATTTCTTCATCTACTTGGAAAACATTTAAGGAAATCATAGAGGAAGAATAATTATGCGACTCTTAGCTATAGACTACGGAACCAAACGCACAGGTATTGCTGTAACCGACCCCCTGCAAATCATCGCTTCGGGGCTTTGCACAGTAGAAACCCCTACCCTACTGGCTTTCCTAAAACAATACACTGCCGAGGAAGCCGTAGAAGCCTTTGTAATTGGGCAACCTAAACGACTCAACAACGAGGATTCCAGCGTAGAGGCTGAGATACAAAAGTTTATCAGTAAGTTACAACAGGAGTTTCCAGAGATACCTATCCACCGTCAAGACGAGCGGTTTACCTCCAAACTTGCTTTCCAAACAATGATTGATAGCGGACTTAAAAAGAAACAACGCCAGAACAAAGCGCTGATAGATGAGATAAGTGCTACTATCATATTACAAGAATTTCTTTCAGGGAGAGCCAATGAGTGGTCAAGCAAAAGATAAAATGACAGCAAAAATATTTAACCAATGAAAAAGTTTATTATCACTATTGTATGTATGTTCTGTTGTGCACCTCTTCTATTTGCACAAACTCTTTCATCTCCTAACGGAAACCTCAAACTCTCATTTCGGCTCACTGAAAAAGGCACGCCTACTTACGCCTTAACTTTCAAAGGTAAAAAAGTCATCAGCGAGAGTGCACTGGGTTTTGTAATCAACCAAAAGGAGGATTTCAACAGCAATTTTGAAATCACAGATGTTCAGTTTGCTGAAGCTAATAGTGTATGGCAACCAGTATTGGGTGAAAACAAAGAAATACGCGACCATCACAAAGAAATGTTAGTGCACCTCTCTCAGAAAAACAGCGGACGACAATTGCTCTTGCGTTTTCGCTTGTTCAACGATGGTTTAGGTTTCCGCTATGAGTTCCCCTTGCAAGACAACTTCCGTCACTTTAGAATTCAAGAAGAGCTTACTGCTTTCCAACTCTCTGGCAACCACAAAGCTTTCTGGATTCCCGCTGACTACGACACCAATGAGTTTCCTATTACCACTTCTGCTATTTCGGAAATTCCAAAACTTATAGATAAAGTGCGCGAAGAGCCTTTGGTTGCCAAAGCACCTACTCCCAATGTAGCCGTACAAACTCCCTTGACGCTCAAATCGAGTGATGGATTATACATCAATTTGCACGAGGCGGCTTTGGTGAATTACCCTGCGATGATGCTCAACGTCAATGCTGTCGAACATCAGTTATCAGCTCATTTAGTTCCCGATAAGAATGGGGTAAAAGGCTACATTCAAACGGGTAGCGTAACACCTTGGCGCACGATAGTAGTGAGCGATGATGCTCGCGATATTTTGGCTTCTAACCTTATCCTCAACCTCAACGAACCCTGTAAAATCATCGATACTTCTTGGATTCACCCTACCAAATACATAGGCGTTTGGTGGGAGTATTTCATAGGAGGTAGCAGTACGTGGGCTTACTCCGATGACCGCGATATTACCATTGGCGTTACCGATTATACAAAACTCACACCTAACGGACACCACGGTGCTAATACCGAGCACGTGAAGAAATACATCAATTTTGCCGCTCAACACGGTTTTGATGCCGTTCTTGTGGAAGGTTGGAACGAGGGTTGGGAAGATAATTATGCTTACGACAAAGAGCGCATCTACAGCTTTACCAAAGCCTACCCCGATTTTGATGTACAAGCACTACACCAATACGCCGCTGCCAAAGGTGTAAAACTGATTATGCACCACGAAACGACCTCCTCAGTAGCGGATTACGAACGCCACTTGCACGAGGCTTTCCGCTTTATGAACGACAATGGTTACGATGCAGTGAAAACAGGTTATGTAGGACCTATCATTCCGCGCAGCGAATACCACGACGGACAATGGATGGTAAACCACTATAACTATGTAGCCGAAACCGCTGCTAAGTACCGCATAATGGTCAATTCACACGAAGCGGTGCGACCTACCGGTATGAGCCGTACTTACCCTAACTGGGTAGCCCAAGAGAGTGCACGCGGCACCGAATTTGAATCGTTCAACGGCAATCACCCTGAACATACTACTATCCTCCCCTTCACTCGCTTAATGGGCGGTGCTATGGACTATACCCCTGGTATTTTTGAAGGCGATTTGAGCCAATATGGCAACAACAAAGCCAAACTCAGCACTACCCTTGTGAAGCAATTAGCGCTCTACGTAACAATGTACAGTCCGTTGCAAATGGCAGCCGACTTACCTGAGAACTACGAAAAACACCTCGATGCTTTCCAATTTATCAAAGATGTAGTAGCCGACTGGGATAATACTTACATTTTAGAAGCCGAACCCGGCGATTACATCACCATTGCCCGCAAAGCTAAAGGTAAAAACGAGTGGTTCGTAGGTGCTATTACCGATGAAAACGCCCGTGAAGCTCTCGTTGATTTCAGTTTTCTACCCAAAGGAAAAACCTATACCGCTACCCTCTACACCGACGGTAAAAATGCTGATTGGCGTACCAACCCCCAAAGTTACTCTATCAAAACAATGAAAGTAACTCACAAAACCAAACTCAAACAACGCCTTGCCCCCAGTGGTGGTTTGGCAATATCAGTGAAAAGTGAATAACAAAAACAGATGACTACAATTCCAAAAGCCAAACAAATACCCCATATATTCAACGAATTTGGAAAAGAACGCACCGATAATTACTATTGGCTACGCGAGCGCGAAAACCCTGAAGTTATTGCTTATTTAGAAGCCGAAAACGCCTACTATCAGGCGCAAACAGCACACACCAAACCTTTGCAAGAAACGCTCTTTGCAGAAATGAAAAGCCGCATCAAAGAGAACGATAGTTCTGTGCCTTACTTTTACAACGGTTATTGGTATCAAACTCGTTATGAAGAAGGTAAGGATTATCCTATTTATGTGCGCTACAAAGAAACGATCAAAGCTCCCGAAGAAGTGCTTTTCGATTGTAATGCGATGGCTAAAGGCAAAGCCTACTTTCACCTCGATAGCTTTGCCATAAGCGACGACAACCAGTGGGCGGTTTTTGGGGTAGATACGGTATCTCGCCGGCAATATATCCTGCAAATCAAGAACCTCAGCACAGGTGAAATACTGCCCTATAAAATCAAAAATACCAACGGACAAGCGATTTGGGCAGCCGATAATCGTACCATTTTCTACGTAAAGAACAATATCCAAACCCTGCGCTCTTTCAAAGTATACCGCCATATTTTAGGTACTGACCCCAAAGACGATGTACTGATTTTTCACGAAAAAGACGATACTTTTGATGTGTTCATCTACCGCGAAAAATCTCGCAAATATCTTGTGATAGGCAGCGAAAGTACCCTTACATCCGAATATCAAATCTTAAATGCCAACACCCCTCACGAGACTTTCAAAGTATTCCAGCCTCGCACACGTGGCTTGGAGTACGATATCGCTCATTATGAGAAGTATTTTTATATTCTCACCAATAAAGACGGTGCGACCAACTTCAAACTGATGCGTACCCCCGAAAGTGCTACAACTTCCGAGCATTGGGAAGAGGTAATAGCCCATCGTCCCGAAGTACGCCTCAACGATATCGAGATTTTTAAAGATTTCTTAGTAGTCGAAGAAGTGTACAACGGCTTAGAACGCATACAAATACGTTCGTGGGACGGCTCAAAAGTACATTATCTCCCCTTTGATAGCGAAACTTATACCGCTTATACTACTCAAAATGTAGATTTCAACACCGAATGGTTGCGCTACAACTACCAATCATTGGCAACTCCTGCTTCTATTATAGAATACAATATGCGCACTGGCGAAGAGCATCTGCTAAAAGAACAAGAGGTATTAGGCGGGAACTTCAACAAAGATAATTATATAGAAGAACGCCTTTGGGCAACTGCCCCTGACGGAGTAAAAGTTCCTATTTCGCTCATCTACCGCAAAGACATAGTGAAAAATGGGCAAAATCCTTTGTTACTGTACGGTTATGGCTCGTACGGAGTAACCATCAATCCTTATTTTTCTACCACCCGTTTGAGCTTGTTAGACCGCGGTTTTATCTATGCTATTGCACATATCCGCGGAGGAGAGTATTTAGGTCGCCAATGGTATGAAGATGGCAAACTCCTCAAAAAGAAAAACACATTTACCGATTTTATCGCTTGTTCTCAGTTTCTCATCGCCGAAGGCTACACCTCTCCCGAACATCTATTTGCCGAAGGTGGCTCGGCTGGAGGTTTGTTAATGGGTGCCGTAGTGAATATGGCACCACAATTGTATAAAGGCATTATCGCCTCTGTACCTTTTGTAGATGTGGTAACCACAATGCTCGACGACAGTATTCCGCTCACTACGGGCGAATACGACGAGTGGGGGAATCCTAATAACGAGAAATATTACAATTATATGCTCTCCTATTCGCCTTACGACCAAGTGCGAGCCCAAGCCTATCCAGCAATGTACGTGAGTACCGGTTTGCACGACTCACAAGTACAGTACTGGGAGCCCGCCAAATGGGTAGCCAAACTGCGAGAACTCAAAACCGACGACCATCCGCTATATTTAGACACCAATATGGAAGCTGGTCACGGCGGTGCCTCAGGACGCTTTGAAGCCTTAAAAGAAACTGCAAAAGAATACGCTTTTTTATTGGAATTATAGGAAAATAGATAAACAGAAAAAGGAATGTTTAGTAAACATTCCTTTTTATAAAGGATACTACTCTATTAAAAGTAGAATAGTATTTTATTTAATTTTTACTACTCTTCGTAGAAATTAATTTCAGAGAATCCCATCCAATAAGAGGAAGCGTTTTCATCATTAACAAAGTTTCCTACTGATAGACGTATAAGAGGAATGGCTTTTTTAAAGGTTATTACAATTTCACCACTACCGTTATAAGTTATAGTTCCTTGATATTGCTCACTTCCTTGTGTCATACCAGCATACGCTGATATATTTTTCACTTGGTTCCCTGATATAGCTTTCAATACTACTGATTTTATAAGTCTTACTTTAGGAAAAGTAAAGTAATAATAAGCACCATCTCTCACATAAGAATAGGTATTTTCATCTCCATCTAATAGAAATCTTGGAGAGTAATATATGTCTCCATAATAAGAAGCGATAATACCTTTTCTATCTATTATTTTACCTGATGGTTGAGTGCCCACTTCTACATTATCATTTGATGAGACTAACTCTTTAATGTCGAAATTCACAAAGAGTTTGTTATTAGTCAATTCTTGTTCATTGCCTGAAGCATCTTTTACTACATATTTGAGGGGTAATGCGTATTCTCCCTTATTAGTAAAAGAATCTTCATTTAGATTGAAAGTAAGCTTTTTACTTAACGCATCGAAATCATCTTCGGGGAGTGTTCCTTCAACTCCTGCAGGTGCGAGGGTTCTACCACTTAGCACAGCACTATCATCGCGCACTAAGGCTACTTTAAGTCCTGCTGGGAGTTCATAGCTACTCTTTATAGTGAAAGCGACTTCCTTATCACTATTTCCTATATAAACACTACCATTGTAGTAGCCTAAAAGTTTGGAAACAACTTTAGATTCAGCAGTGATTTTTATTTCTTCAGGGAAGACTTTTAGTACAAATACATCTTTTCCTTTAGGAAGTGTAAGACCGCTATCGGTTACTTTTAAGGCATAAGGCAAAATAACTTTTTTGTTAAAATTAGAGTTATTGCTAATAGTAAGCGTGAAAGTAACAGAAGTTTCACCTTTGCTAAGGGTTTTGGTAGCTTCGCTCAACTGAACAAGGTTAGCATCACCTAATTCAAAGCCTGAATAATTAGCTTTTACTTTGTTGTAAGCAGAAGCATCGTAAGCAAATGATACTTGAACATCCTTATCATAAGGTTTGTCAAGCAGTCTTACTTCTACTTCTTTGGTATAGTTTCTATTAATAGTTACATTACCAAAAGAGAGCATTGGCAGATCGGCAACAGTGGGTCTGAGATAAATATAGTTAAGACGAGGGTCATACCCTAATTGGGTACGAATATCATTGTCTTCTATTTTTTTATCAATTTCCCAAGTAGTGCTATCGTTTTTTTCGACAGTAATCTCGTCTTTTTTACAAGATACTAATAGTGAAAAACAGAAAGCGACTGTTAAACTATTGAATATTATTTTTTTCATTGTGTTTATTTTTTAGAAGCTATTTCTTTACAGTATAGCCTCATTGTTATTACTAATCTTCTGTATCTAAGATTTCAGATGGGAATTTTACATTCTCTTTCCATTCTATCGTAGGAGTAAAGGTAGCTTCATCAATATCTTTTACATACGAATCACCATCTTGTTCTCCTGTATTATAGGAAGAAGTACCTTTTCTATAGATAGTGGTATTATTGTACTTGCTCATATCTTTAAAGCCGTCTTTTTTGGTGATAGGCAAGTAGGCTACCAAACCTTTACTAGTTGGATCAACAGGCAAGTATAAACCATCTACAATCTCAGCATCGGTAAGAACTCTGTTCCACAATCTAAACTCACGGAAATAACGATTCGCAGAGTAAGAGGTTTGGGTATTTTCGATATTGATACGCATACCAGGAGATACTTTTAAGCTAGGGCGTTGATAAGTTTTAATAAGTTTACCATTGATATACAATTTAAGGAAAGAGTCTTTATAGGTGAAGGTAATTTGTACCCATTTTCCTACAGCAATATCTTTAGATTCTGCCCAATCGTCGGGGCTATCTCCACCACCGTTTTTCACCTGTATTTTACCAGCATCTATACGGGTATAAGGTAACATTTCGCCTTGGAAAAGTGACATATTTACATTGGTATTATTATAGGAGTGAAATTCTTCAAACAAGAACATTCCTTGTATGGTAAATTCATCATTTCCTTGAATATTGTCGGCTACTTTCACTCCTAAACCATAGCCTTGTTTAATTTTGGCTACTGAAGTTTTGAACGGACGACTAAGGCTTATTACCACATCTTTATTAGAAAGAATAGGCAAAGAAGCAGAGACGATACGCAATGGGATAGCGTATTTTATGCCTAAAGGGAAGGTATCATCATTTAAAGGGCGTACTTTCACTCCCACTTGTACAGCTGTTTGTCCAGCTTTTAGAGTGATGTTCAAACTACCATTAGTAGATTTATTGGCAGTATTACCTTCTTCATACAATTCGTATTCAGAGACAGGTAACATTTTGTAATTAGTGGTGTTTTTCTCGTTGTATTCAGGGAAAAAATCGGTAGTAGCAATGGTGATGGTTTCATTGCGCTCTCTGAGGTTAGACATACGGATTTCAAACTTAGTGCTACCTGATTCAGTAGACTTGGCAAAGCTCACATTGACATTGTTGTCGTTCATATACACCGCTGAAAGGTTTCCGAGACTGTTACTATTGTCGTTGTCTAACTTTTCTTGACAAGCGGTGAGCCCTAAGAAAAGGGCTACACTCGCTAATTTTATGATTGTATTTTTCATTGTAATAATTTTTTAAGGGAGAATGATTGTAGGTTCCATTTCTTTATAGCCTGAGTAATCAGGGCGAGGATTAGCGATGCGGATCGCTTCACGAGTCCAAGCGTAGTGCAAATACTTGCGAGTAATATTATTATCTTGGAGATATTTTTTGAAGTGAGGGTCACTTTCATTGGTAACAGCGTAATCACTTTGTCCGTGGTATGCTCCTAAACCCCATATTTCTTTATTTTTTACAGCTTTCCCTTTTCCTATCATTACATTAAATTTACCTGCTTGATAATTAGCTGAGGTAGAGTTGTAGTAAACACCTCCTAAATGTTCAATATGATTTCCTACCCCATTAACATTATAGTCTTGTAAAAAGTGTTTATCAAAATAAGTAGTAAAGTGATTATGGAAAATTGCTGCTACGTGACAGGGCACATCGGCACAGAAATAGTAACGTTTGGTAAGATAGTTAGCTGGCAAATAAGATTTGAAACTATTAATATATTCAGCTTCTTTAGGGTGGAATCCTGAAGTAGAAGCGGTAAATAACGCTTTAAGATTAGCTTCGCGTTCTGCTTGAGTTTTTACAGCATGATCTGCTCCTATAGGACCAAAGTATTTAGCCATTTCTTTTACAAATTTAGCTATATTACTATTCTCATTACCCCAATCTACCATTAATGGAGTCTGTTTTTTCTGTTCTTCTCCTGTAAGATTTTGATTATGGTTCCCACAAGTTTCCCAGTCTACATCATAACCATCAAAATCCATAGCGATGATATAGCGCGCTAACTCACGAGCATAGATCTCTGGCCATTGGTTATAGCATTCAGCATAAGGATATTTGTTATGAAAGTCTTGACTACCTGACACTCCTTCTTTGGTAGCGGGTAAGCCTAAACCTACACTTGGAGTTTGCCAACACATCAAGATAGAGCCTCCCTTTTTGTGAAAAACCTCAATATCTTTCTTGTGAAACTCAGTAAGGGTTTCGGGGCGCATATTAGTACCTCCCCAAATAGAAAGCGCTACTATCGAGTCGGGTACAGCTTGTAACCAGCCACGTGCAATGCCTTTTACAGGTTGCCAAGTAGGCCCATCAAACCAAAAATATACCATAGGCACCTGACCGCCAGCTTCACCTGTATTGAGCCACGCTTTTTGTTTGTACTCGCGGAGCTGAGCCCAATAGGCTTCAAGAGCTTTTTTGTTCTCTTCAGTACGTTCAGCTTCAGCGAGCCATTTAGCAGCGTCTCTTTTGTCCTTTAAGTCCTCTAATGCCGCTCTTTCAAAATCTTCGGCATTCGACTCTGTTTCTGTCCACTTACTACAGCTTGTAAGTCCGATAGTAAGGGCTAATAGTGTGTATACAAATTTTTTCATCGTATTTTACTTTTAAATTTATTTAGTTTTTTTGTCCCACCATACGTTAGTAGCAGCGTTATCAGTACCACCTAAGAGGCTTTGAGCAACTGTAACGTTTTCTCTGTTTTGTTTAAATTCATTTTCAGGGAATGGGAAACGACGCATACCGAAATCTTTACCAGAAGCAGGGATATTTTGCACTCCTACATTGGTTCTGTTTAAAGCGGCTGTAAACATACGAGGGTAGCCCGTACGACGCCATTCACTCCAGGACTCGAAACCATTAGGATAGTTAGCGAGGTATTTTTGAGTGATAATTTGCTCTAAATGGTCTTCAGTACTACCGCTGGTGAGCCATTTTTTATCAATAGTGCTCGCTGCACTGATGTTGTAAACAGAGTTTTTAGGGTCGGGATAGTTAGCAGGCTGAGCACTACTATTGTAATAGCTTTGCGCTTGAGCAGCAGTTAAACCATTTTCGGCGAAAGATACTTCAATACCTTTTTTGTACAAATTTTCGGCAGTATCGTTAGTATACCATCCTATCAAAGCAGCTTCGGCGAGTAAGAATTGTACTTCGGAAGCGCGCAACCAATAGGTAGGAGTAGTTTGTACTACAGTAGGTACTGAGAAGTTTTTGTAGACAGCTACATCGGTGGTAGGGTCGATACCAGAGCGTACAGCGTAGAAATCGGAGGTTTGAGTATCGGCAGTTGCTTTGGTAAAGTATTTAGCCATACGAGGGTCGTTATATCCTTTTAGATAAGAATAGATAGTCGCGCCCATTTTAAGCTCACCATAACCTAACATAGTTACCAAGGAATGGTCGAAAATATATTTACTAGAGGTTACTAACTTACCTGCTTGAGAATCGTCTTCAATAAGTCCACCAGGATTCGTAGTAGCTTTAGTTACATATTGTTGAGCGAGTGCTTGGTCAGCAAAGCGTACACGCATTGCTAAGCGCAACATCAATGAATTGGCTAAGCGTATCCATTTAGCAGTATCACCTTGGTAGACAGGGTCGAAGTTTTCTAACACTTTGTTGTTAGCTCCATATTGATTGAGTATGGTTACTGCATCGTCTAATTCTTTTAAGAAAGATTTGTAAACTTTTTCTTGGCTATCGTATTTAGCTTTGATTTTACCAGGTTCCATATCACTATAAGGGATAGGACCAAAGAGGTCGGTAGCGCGATGCATAGCCATTATTTTTACGATTTGTGCTAAAGAATAAGCAGCTTGGCTTGTCAAATCTTTAGGGGTATACACCAATTTACCATTTACAGTTTGGACATTGTGCAAGCGGTTTTTAATCTCAAAATAAGGGTTCATCACTTTTGTAATAAGTGTAGAGAAAGTACCATTGGCACGGAAGTCGGACACATAGTAACTGGTTTGGTTATTACCATTATCCCAGTGATTACGCCCTGGAGAGAAGTAACCTACCCAGTTATCAGTACTCATATTTTGTACTACTTGATAGTCGTTAGCAGGGTTAACACCTACTCCTGTAGGGATCGGGCGTTGTACCAGCTCGGTAAAATATCCACCAGAGGCATAGCCACCACGGTTAATATCCTCATCGGTAGGTTGTGTTTTATTAGTATTTACATCGGCAAAATCTTTAGTACAAGCGCCGAGTAATATACCTGATAATGCTACAACTGCTATATTTTTATTGAATATTTTCATTGTTTTGTCGTTTTTGAATTAGAATTTAATTTTCAAGCTCGCACCGTAAGTAGCTGCACTTGGAGTCATAAAAAACTCAGTAGTAGCATAGGTACCTACACCATAAGTAAGTTGAGGGTCGAAAGGAGCTTTGTTGTAAATCATCCAAAGGTTAGTACCAATGGCACCAATCGTTACGCTTTTTACTTTATCCCAGAAGTGTTTGCCATCTATAGTATAGTTGAGAGATACTTCTTGGAGGCGTACATTAGTAGCGTCGTAAGAGTAATAACCAGGGAGGTCTTTAATGGTATTGTAGTATTTTTGAGCGTCGTATTTTTTACCGTTCACTACTACCCCACGGTTATCACGAGCATCGGCAGAAGCTTTTGATACTCCGTAGGCATCGAGCATAGGTTGTGTACCTGCTAAAACGATACCTCCAAAGCTACCGTTGAACAAGAAGCTCAAATCGATACCTTTATAAGAAAGGGTGTTGCGCCATCCCATTTGGAAATCGGGGGTAGAACGACCTAATTTTACTTCTTGAGTTTTATCAAATTTGTATTGAGAAGCTTCTTCGATAAGATCACCGTTTACATCGCGGAGCAATACACCTCTTACTACAACATCGGACATACTACCGCCTTCGCGCAATACAGTGCTACCTTTGCGCACTTCTGTAATATCAAATAATTCACCTGTGAAAGGATTGCGGTAACCGCGAACTAATTCTTTTATTTCGTTTACGTTGCGTGAATAGGTAAGAGTAGAATTCCAGTTGAGTTCTTTGTTAAGGAATTCTTTATTGTAATTTACTGACAACTCAATACCGCGGTTTTCAACGTTACCTGCTTGCAAATAGAAAGAAGAGTAGATAGAAGAAGCGGACAATTGTTGTTCAAAGAATTGATTATAAGTGTTAGATTTGTACAAAGTCAAATCTATTGACAAGCTATTACCGAACAATTTGGTATTTAAACCAGCTTCCCAAGAAGTAGTGCGTTCAGCTTTAAATTCTGGATAAGGATATACCTTATTAGTTTTCAAGCCGTCGGCAGTAAGTTCGTGAGTAATAGTACCTGGAGTAATACCTGTTTTGCTGATAGGAGAACCTACCTCAGTATATGAACCGCGTACTTTCAAATAGTTGATAAACTCAGGCAATTTTGTCATTTGAGAAATCACAGCTGAAAGCCCTACAGAAGGATAGAAGAATGAAGGTTCAGCAGAGTTTACCAATTGTGAAGACCAGTCGTTACGACCTGTAGCTGAGAGGTATAACATACCTTTATAGCCGAGTTCAGCACTCCCAAATACCGCTACGTTTTTAGCGCGAGAATAGCTCTGACCTGAGCCTCCTCGTTGAGGGTCGAAGTTAGTTGTTGAGAAGAGGTTAGGCAAACGGAACAACACGCCTCTTGCCGAAAGACCAGTGCTATAACGGTCGTTATAACTTGAACCAACGTTAGCTGTTAAAGAGAATTTTTCGCCAAAGTTTTTATTGACGTTAAACATTATATCGGCATAAGTTTGCTCATCTTTAGTTTGGGTATTAGCATAAGAACCGTTGTTGTTAGGCCCCCATTCAGTTTTCCAACCGATTAAGAAGTTGGTAGTGCTGGCATATAGTTTTTCTTCAGCAGTACCGTAGTCGTTATCTAAACGCACACGCCCTGTAACATTCAACCAATCGAGGATATCGTATTTCAAAGAAGCCGACATCATATAGCGTTTCTTGTTGTTCAAGAAGAGTTCGCGGTTCGCTACCCAATAAGGGTTTTCGGAGAAGTAGCTGTCAACTCTATCAGAATAAGGTTGATATCTTTCATAAATACCTCTTGAAGGGTTGTAGCGTTCATAAGCTTGTACATCGCGATAATCCATACTGCGTGGCATTAAATACAAACCTACTAAGGGGTTGAAATAACCACCTCCCGCCATCATATTACGGCTACCTTGGCGGATAAAGTTACCACTTACATCTAAGTGCAATTTATCTTTAGCAAAATTAGCAGTATTGCGTACCCCTACGTTGTAACGATAGTAAGCGTTGTTAGGAATGAGACCTTCGGCATTGGTTTGTGCAGCCGATACAAAAGTTTGGTTTTGAGCGTTCCCTGTAGAGAAGGTAACAGAGTTCATAAAGTTTGTACCTGTATTGAAGAATTTACGAGGTTCGAAAGTAGAAGGTGTTGCTAATTTAGCACCCCAGCTTTTATCACCATTGCTACCATAAGTATTTTGGAATTCAGGTAATAATATAGGAGTCATCAACTCTACACTGCTGGATAGGTTTACTTCAGTTTTACCCTCTTTACCTTTTTTAGTGTTGATAAGGATTACCCCGTTAGCGGCTTCACTACCGTATAAAGCTGCTGCCGAAGGACCTGTAAGTACGTTGATACTTTCGATATCCTCAGGGTTGATATCTGAAATACCTTCTCCTCCACCTGGACGACCGAAGTTATTACCTCCGCCATCACTTTGTTTGTTGAAGAGTGGTACCCCATCAATCACATAGAGTACACCGTTATTACCGTCCAATGATTTGAGACCGCGCATTACCACTTTGGTAGAACCACCTACCCCAGAAGAACTACGTTGGATATTCACCCCCGCTACTTTACCGTTGAGGCTATTTACCACGTTCACGTCTTTCACTTTGGTAAGTTCTTCCGACTTCACTTGTTGTACGTTATAACTTAAGGCCTTTTCTTGGCGTTTGATACCCAAAGCGGTTACCACTACTTCACCAAGTTGTTGTGCTTCTTCTTGTAACACCACATCTAAAGTAAGAGTACCGCTCGCTTTCGTAACTTTTCTTTGCAGAGTACTATACCCCAAGAAGCTGTACTCAATAGTTTCATTGGCAGCTGCTTGTAGTTCATACTTCCCGTCAAAGTCAGTTGAAACACCACGTGTTGTACCTTTAATCACAACACTTACACCTGGCAGTGGCATACCATCACTGCCTGTAACTGTACCAGTTACTTTCGTTTGTGCCATTAGCACACCGCTAAACAATGCAAAAACGAACATTAGCATTGATATTTTTACTTTCATTACTTTATTGAATAAATTAATTTGGGCGCAAAATTAGGAATATTTTAACATAGCGCAAATTTTTCACCTTACTTTTTTCCTTTTTTTTCTCTTTTTCTTTATTTCAAAAATATATATTATTGATAATCAAATAGAATCAAAAGTACTAATTTTATATTTTTCTCCTTCAAAAATCTCCAAAGATTAAAAAATAATCTTCTTTATATCTATTTTATTAAAGAAAAGCTTATTTTATACGGTTATTTTTTAAATCTATTTAATTATTATAACCAAAATAGTTTACTCATTAAATTAAAGTCTTTTTTTCTAAATCAATACCCATTCTTAATATTTTCTTAAAACAAATGTTAAAATCTTCTCCCCTTCATCTCAGCGTCATTTCATCACTCCCTTTCAAAATCGCAAACCACTATTCTTCTCCCCTTTTCCCAACCATACACCTTACCAAAGTTTCTAATTGCTTTTCGTACTACAACCTTTTACAAAGTCAAAAACTACCAATAACCCTCTTTTTATCTCTACCTTACCTTTAACTTAGCTTCACTTTTTCTTCGTTCATTCTTCGTTCATTCTTCGTTCATTCTTCGTTCATTCTTCGTCCATTCTTCGTCCATTCTTCGTCCATTCTTCGTCCATTCTTCGTCCATTCTTCGTCCATTCTTCGTCCATTCTTCGTCTTTGCATCGCTACAATTCCCCCTCTTTGAGGGGGTTAGGGGGAGGTTTTATTCGTCATTCGGTCGTTTATCATCTATTATAGACCCACTGTAGACCCACCCATTATTCAATTATCCTATAAGCTTTGTACAATCCTCTCCCTATTCCACCATTAACCACTAACCACTAACCATTAACCATTAACCACTAACCATTAACCACCAACCACTAATCATTGACCATTAATTCAAAAATTTGTTCATTTGCTAATTATTTTCTACTTTTGCCTACTGATAACCGATACTTGTAATCATAATAATGAATAAAAATGCTGTATTAGGGTGGGCAACCCTCATAATGATAGTAGTAGGCTTAGGGCTTATCGCTTTAGGAGCCTTTAAATACAACGAAGTAGCAGGCTTTGGATTCGGAGCGGTAGGCATTGGCTTTTTTGCTATTGCTTGGGTATTCAACGCCCTCAAAGGAAGAGTATGACAATTTGCTAATTTGTTAATGTGATAATTAGCAAATGTACATACCCTACTCATTTGCTAATTTACTAATTTGCTAATTAAAAAATTATGAATATACCAGAACAATTTCAAGTAAAACCCTTTCGCCAAGACACTTACCTTATCGATGGCGAACTCCGTGAGTGGAAAGGTGAGTTCACCAATATCTACTCCACTATTTCTTCTACTGAAAAGTATGAACGCACCCTCTTGGGTAGCGTGCCTTCGTTAGGCAAAGCTGATGCTTTAGAAGCCCTTCATTCGGCTACCGAGGCTTATAACAAAGGTAAAGGTTTATGGCCTACGATGAAAGTAAAAGACCGCATCTCCGCAATGCTCAAGTTTGTAAAACAAATGGAAAAGCAACGCGATGAGGTCGTAAAACTGATGATGTGGGAAATCGGCAAAAACTTGGACGACTCGCGTAAGGAATTTGACCGTACCGTAGAGTACATCTACGACACTATCAATGCTTATAAAGAACTCGATAACCAGTCGTCTAAATTCGTACAACGCGATGGAGTCTATGCCCTCATTCGTCGTGGCCCCTTAGGGGTTGTACTCTGTTTAGGCCCTTATAACTACCCACTGAATGAAACCTTTGCACTGATTATCCCTGCACTTATTATGGGCAACACAGTGATTTTTAAGCCCGCTAAACACGGGGTATTACTCTTCACGCCTCTATTGGAAGCCTTCCAAAACTCCTTCCCTCGTGGGGTGATCAATATTCTTTACGGACGCGGTCGCACCGTTGCACCACCCATTATGGAGAGTGGTAAGGTAGATGTATTGGCACTCATAGGCAACAGCAAGACAGCTATTGCACTGCAAGACCAGCACCCTAAGAAAAACCGCTTGCGCCTTGTCTTTGGGTTGGAAGCTAAAAACCCTGGGGTAATACTTCCTGACGCCAATCTTGATTTGGCAGTAAACGAATGCGTGAAAGGAGCTTTGTCTTTCAACGGACAGCGTTGTACAGCACTAAAAATCCTCTACGTACACGCCAAGATAAAAGATGAGTTTCTCAAGCGTTTTGCCGAAAAGGTCGATGCGTTGAAATTTGGTAATCCGTGGGACGAAAAAGTAGCTCTCACTCCCCTACCTGAGGTCGATAAACCTGCTTTCTTACAGGAACTTATAGACGATGCTCTTGCCAAAGGGGCTACTATTCAGAATAAAAAAGGTGGTCAGCGCACTGATAACTTCATTTTCCCTGCGGTACTTTATCCCGTTACCAAGGAAATGCGAGTGTATAACGAAGAGCAGTTTGGACCCCTTATTCCAGTAAAACCGTTCTCCAATATCAACGAGATTATAGATGAGATTTCCGATTCTAAATACGGACAGCAAATCAGTTTGTTTGGCGAAGACCCACACGAGCTCTCTCCTCTCATCGATATGTTGGTGAATATGCTCTGCCGTGTGAACCTCAACAGCTTGTGTCAGCGAGGCCCCGATGTATTCCCTTTCACTGGTAGAAAAGACTCAGCTGTGGGTACCCTAAGCGTACACGATGCCTTACGCTCGTTCTCTATCCGCACTTTTGTATCGTTCCAAAACAACGACTATAACGACAGGATAGTAGAGAACCTCCTCCGCACCGGCGCTTCTAACTTCATCAACACCGATTTCATTTTATAATCGTTTTAAAATATCTCAACCAAAAAAAGCAGGTTACTAAAGACTTAGCAACCTGCTTTTTTATATCCGTAAAACAGATGATTTAGGTGAATTATTTTAATAGGAATAGAAGATAACCATAGAATCTTTAACACTAAAAATTTGTATAATGATATTAATATTCGTATCTTTGCCACACCAATTTAAGTAATGAAATAAATGAAGTATTCTGAATTACACAAAAAACTACGTGAAGCAGGTTGTTATATAGTAAGGCAAGGAGGTAATCACCCCATTTGGTTTAGTCCTCTCACTAATAAAGAATTCCCAACCAGTAGACACGAAAGTCAAGAAGTAAAAGCAGGTACTTTAAATAGCATTCTTAAATTAGCTGGTCTTAAAAAATAAACAGAAGATATGAAAGTAAAAGCAATTATAGAAAGAGGTAACGATGGCTCTTATGGCATCTATTTAGATGATGATAATTTAAATTTTGGAATCATAGGAGAAGGTAATACAGTAGCCGAGGCTAAAGATGACTTTTTGTTATGTCGTGATGAGATGAAAGAGTATTACGATGAAATAGGTAAAGAGTTCCCCGATTTAGAATTCATATATCAATATGACACCGCATCTTTCTTAGAATATTACAGCAAAATTATTTCATTAGCAGGATTAGAACGTCTTACTGGAGTAAATCAAGGGCAACTAAGCCACTATCTCACAGGCAAACGTAAACCTAGCGCCAAAACTACTCAAAAAATACAACGCCATTTGCACGCTTTTGGTAAAGAATTACAGCATTTAGAGTTTGCTTAATATACTGTCTCACATTACACTCTCGTCACTCCACAGAGCACAACCAAAAAAGCAGGTTGCTAATTAGCAACCTGCTTTTTTTCCCGTGACCGCAAGAGGAGTCGAACCTCCAACCTTCAGAACCGGAATCTGATATTCTATCCAGTTGAACTATGCGGCCTTTTGTAAACTATATATTACTAAGACAATAATCTCTTTACAATCTCCGAAATGAGCTTGCCATCAGCTTTGCCTGCCAATTGTTTAGTGGCTACACCCATTACCTTGCCCATATCCTTAGGCGTAGTAGCGCCCACTTGGTTAATAATTCCTCTCAGAGCAGTTTCTACTTCTGCTTCACTGAGTTGAGCCGGTAAGAACTTCTCTATCACCGCCATTTGGGCTAATTCAGGCTCAGCTAAGTCATTCCTATCTTGCTGTGTGTACAAAGCCGCACTGTCCTTGCGCTGTTTTACTAATTTCTGTAACAGTTTAAGTTCATCAGCTTCCGAAAGTTCTTCGGCAGCCCCTGCTTCTGTTTTGGCTAACAAAATAGCCGATTTAATAGCTCTCAACGATTCTAATGCCACTGTGTCCTTAGCTTTCATCGCTTCTTTGAGTGCCTCCATTACTTTAGTTTGTAAACTCATAATTTTTCGGTGTTTTGTGGGGCAAAAGTAATGCTATATTTGTAAACTGCCAACTTTTACCTCTATTTTTATTTCCAACGGAGGCTTTCCATTATCCTCCTCACATCTTTTTCTAAATAATTACTCGCAGGTTGTACCGAATCGTAATTAGGAACCACCCTAAAATACACCGAACCTGATATAAAATGACGCACACTATCGGTAGCGTAAAACTGTGCTTGCGAAGCTGCATTGCCATACACTTGATAAAACATACCGTACACTTTGGTCGTATCGTTCATAAATACTGTCGAAGCAATATTATCTGCCTTAATCGTATGGTCATAAGTAAACTTTTGTGCATCACTCAGCAACTGACGAATATTGCCATTCACATTTTTATAAGTGAGATAAACCGTAGCCTTCATCGCAGGATATTCTATATTAACATCACACGAATGGGGTTTGTACTTCAATTCCGATAGCGTATTTACCTCAAAAGTAAACGGACAATTAGGCAATTCGGTTACTTTCTGATACGATGCTTGCGGGTATTCCAATCGCAATACTCCCTTAGGCTTAGGCAATATATCAGTACCACAAGCTACTAACAATAGCACTACACTGCTCAACAGACTATAAATAAGTTTTTTCATACATCACACTAATACCAAAAAACCTCAGCCACTTATGCTAAGGTTTTTCAGTGTAAAAAAGTTTTTATAATGGGTGAAAAATTATTCTACAGGTTTTTCTTCTGCTTTCACTTCTTTTTTCTCACCACCTTTTTCGTGGCAAGACTTTTTGCCATCTTTCTTACCGTCTTTTTTGCAACAAGATTTCTTTTTGCCATCTTTATTGCACTCTTTTTTCTCGCCGTCTTTATCGCAAGATTTCTTCACTTTCACTCCTCCGTTACCATCTTGGTCTACGATAAGGCTTTTAGCGATTTGATTTACATTAAGGGTCATAGCCCCTAAATTAGTACTAAATGCAAACATTACAAATGCTGCAACAATTAATTTAAAAGTGTTCTTCATACAATTTTATATTTAGTTATTAATTTTCTATTTATCAATATATTTCCATTCTTATCCCAACATCGCATACCCCATTGTAGCAACGCCTATTTCCACATTGGGTACGGTTTTCAGTAGCTCATAACAGTTTGTGAGCGTAGCTCCTGTGGTCACCACATCATCTACCAAAAGCACCTTCTTGCCTTCTATTCTATGAGTGTTTTGAAGAGAAAATATATGTTCACTCTCCTTCAAACGTCGCCACACTACCTTTCGGGTTTGCGTAGTATTAGCTTCAATTTTCACCAATACATCATCTATATAATCAAGGTGTAACACTGTGGCAAGTGTCCTGCCAAACAAGGCTACTTGGTTGTATCCTCGCTTGCGTTCTTTGCTTTTGTGCAAAGGCACAGGCAACACCACCTCAGCCTGCTGAAATAGGGGCGCATTCTTTATCTTTTCACCGAGCCATTGTCCTAACCACTCCCCTATCTGCTCATCTCCTTTATACTTTAAAGAATGTATCAAATGTTGTGCCATATTATCCTTTTTAAAGTAAAATAATGCAGTAGCCGCAAACACTTCGCACTCTTCTGTCAGTCGCTGGGTAAACAAATTTTCCGCCTGCAAATGAAAGTTCGTTTCTTCCAACTTTTCTCTACAATTTACACACAAAAATTGCTCACCTATAACCAATAATTTTCCACAACCTCTGCAATAAGCAGGTGATAACACCGAAAGTATATCCGATAAAATCATAATTCTTTTAGCGAATAGGTCGTTAATAGCTTCCTCTTAAATCCACCTTCTCTCCTTCCGCTCCTCGTTCATTGTTCGTTCATTGTTCGTCTTATTTTTCCGTTACTACACTCCCTCTCCTTGGGAGTAGTCTCCGAATAGGAAACTATGTGATTGAGGAGAGGATTTTTTATTCGTCTTTTGTTCATTATCTGCCCGTGCGGCTCGCACCTGTCCGTGCCTTGCACCGTTGTTTATTCGTTTATATGTATGAACTTTGCCAAAGTTTCAAATCTTTGGCAAAGTTGAAATCCAGTAATAACCTTCTTTTTATCTCTGCCTTAGCTTCAACTTTCCTTCTACTTAGGTTCGTTGTTCCTTCGTTCATCGTTCGTCTTTTGTTCGTTGTAGAGCCACTGTAGACCCACTGTAGACCCACTGTAGACCCACTCTTCGTCCATCTATCCTATAAGCTTTGTATAATCCTCTCCCAATTTCACTATTAACCATTAATCATTAACCACTAACCATTAATCTAATTTTTTTCGGCAAATATACTCCTTTTTCCAAAAAATAATAGTATCTTTGTCGAATTATTTTCAATCTCAAACAAACTTTAATCTATATTTTATAACTGAAAATCAATTGAATATATGGTAAATACAGACGATCAATTCAAAAAAGTTGTTGCTCACGCCAAAGAATATGGCTTTATTTTCCCATCTAGTGAAATCTACGACGGACTCGGTGCCGTATACGATTATGGGCAAAATGGCGTTGAACTAAAAAAGAATATCCGCGAATATTGGTGGCGCGCAATGGTGCAAATGAACGAGAACATTGTGGGTATCGATGCTGCTATCTTTATGCACCCTACTACGTGGAAGGCTTCTGGGCACGTCGATGCTTTCAACGACCCTCTTATCGATAACAAAGACTCTAAAAAACGCTACCGCGCCGATGTGCTCGTAGAAGATTACGTCGCCAAACTCGACGATAAGATTGAAAAAGAAATCGCTAAAGCTCAAAAACGCTTCGGCGATGCTTTCGACCGCGAGCAGTTTATAACTACCAATCCTCGTGTGTTAGAATACAAAAAACGTGGCGAAGAAATATTACACCGCTTGGGTAAATCGCTTGAGAAAGAAGACCTCGCCGATGTAAAAGCTCTTATCGAAGAACTCGAAATTGCCGACCCCGAAACAGGTTCTCGCAACTGGACAGATGTAAAACAGTTCAACCTAATGTTCGGTACCAAAATAGGCGCCTCTGCCGATGCTTCTATGGATTTATACCTACGTCCCGAAACCGCTCAGGGTATTTTCGTAAACTTCCTAAACGTGCAAAAATCCGGACGTATGAAAATTCCTTTTGGTATCGCCCAAACGGGTAAAGCCTTCCGCAACGAGATTGTGGCACGTCAGTTTATTTTCCGTATGCGCGAGTTCGAACAAATGGAAATGCAATTCTTTATCAAACCAGGTACCCAACAACAATGGTATGAGTACTGGAAAGAAACCCGCCTCAAATGGCACCTGTCCTTAGGAATGGGAGAGGAAAACTATCGCTACCACCCACACGAAAAGCTTGCCCACTACGCCGATGCCGCTTGCGATATCGAGTTCCGTTTTCCTTTTGGTTTCAAAGAATTAGAAGGTATCCACTCTCGTACTAATTTCGACCTCGGTAACCACGAAAAGTATTCAGGCAAAAAAATGCAATACTTCGACCCCGAAGAAAACAAGAGCTATACTCCTTACGTACTCGAAACCTCTATCGGGCTCGACCGTATGTTCCTTGCAGTGTTCTCCAACTCATTGCAAGAAGAAGCCTTAGAAGGAGGTGACACTCGCACCGTATTGCGTTTACCTTTTGTGTTAGCACCTACCAAAGTAGCCGTATTGCCATTGCTCAAAAAAGACGGACTTCCAGAAGTCGCCGAGCAAATAGTAAACGAGCTAAAATACGATTTCAATGTAGCTTACGACGAAAAAGATGCAGTAGGTCGCCGTTATCGCCGTCAAGATGCCGTAGGTACACCTTTCTGCGTAACCGTCGATCACCAAACTTTGGAAGACAACACCGTTACTTTGCGCCACCGCGACACTATGGAGCAAGTGCGCATTGCCATTCCCGAATTGCGCAACACTATTGCCAAAGAAGTGGATATGCGCAATTGGCTGCACAAATTAGATACGAAGTAAGAGATAAGAGGTAAGAAAATGACTGAAACTCCAACAATCAAACGTCCCGTGCCCATAGACGAAGAAGTGTTGTGGGATAAAACCACTACCCTGATGAGTCGTACCAACAAGCACGGACATATAATGGAAACCAATAAGGCATTTCAGAAAGTATCAGGCTATACTGAGGCTGAGTTGTATGACCAGCCTCATAGCCTTATCCGCCACCCCGATATGCCCAAAGTAGTTTTCAAAATACTGTGGGAAAACCTCAAAGGGCATAATAATTTCCACGCTATCATCAAGAACCTCTCTAAAAGCGGGTGCTATTATTGGGTGATTACTAATTTTGAAATAGTACGCAATGAGCAAGATGAGATTACTGCTTTTGTATCACACCGCAAAGCATTGCCTAAAGCACTCATCAGCGAGCATATAGTCCCTTTGTACGAACGTCTTTTAAAGATAGAAAAAGCCAATGGTTTGGAAGTAAGTGAACGCTATTTCAACGGCTTTTTAGAAGACCGTAAAACTACCTACGATGCTTTCATTCGCCAATTGCTCAAAGAAAATGCTGAAGAAATCAAAGCCTTCTATAACAACGAAAACACTGATAGTTTTTTGAATGATTTGATACAATGAAATACCTTTTATTACTCTTCCTTATTATTTTCCCCCTCTCCCCTGCCCTTTCGCAGGAAACTGATTCTATTCCTGAAAGTGTATTGGATAGTTTATTTGATAATTTGGAAAAAGGAGGTCTGGAAATGGTTAATACTAATTATTGTTCATTTAACAGAAGCTACAAAATCAATAAGCACCTCACTTATGAGTACAAAAAACCGCGCTTTGTAGATATCTTCAACAAGATACCGCGTAATATAGGAAAATCGGCGGTGGAGATGGTGTCTAAACCAAATTACCCTTACGGATTGGCGGCTATTGGTGCTACTGCGGCACTTATTCCTGCCGACCCTTGGCTCATTAGAGAAAGTAGAAGTTTGGGTGAAAATTTAGAACTAAATGAAGCACATACTTATAAGAAGTTAGGCTTTTTAAAAATCGTTCCCGCCGATGTAAACTCAGCAATGTACTTTATTGGCAATGGTACGACTTTTATCATCATCAGTGGGGGAATGGCTACTTATGGTCTTATCACAGGTGATTATCGTGCCAAAAGTACTGCTATGCAGATATTGGAAAGCATCATCGTATCGGGTGTTTTTGTACAACCCATCAAGCGACTCACAGGGCGCGAGAGTCCGTTTATAACGGCAGACGACGGGCGTTGGCACAGTCAGTGGACGTTTGCTCCCAGCTTTAAAGCTTACCAAGAGGATACCCCTATGTATGACGCTATGCCCTCTGGACACCTGACTACTGCAATGTCGGCACTCACAGTGATTGCCGAAAACTACCCCGACTACAAATGGATAAAGCCCGTAGGTTACACAGCCTTAGGTTTAATGTGCTACGAAATGATGCAAAGTAAAGTACACTGGGCTTCCGATTACCCTATTGCCCTATTTGTGGGCTATATCACCGGTAAAACGATTGCTAACAGACGCATCACCAAAATAAGAAAAGAGGAAACTTTTTTAGTTAATAAAGTAAAATATAGTTGGGAATTCTGTACCTCCAACACTTGGGAAGGATATCAGCTACTTGGAGTAAATATTAAATTTAAGTAAAGAAGATTATTCACTTACCTCTTCTAAATGAACGACTTCTACACCTGCTTTTTCGAGAAAAGCTAACCCTTCGTTATCGCGATAGCCTTCCTTATACACTACGCGCTTAATCCCCGATTGGTAGATGAGCTTACTGCACTCTTTGCAAGGTGACATTGTGATATAGAGCGTTGCTCCTTCCGACGATTGGGTAGACGAAGCGACTTTCATTATCGCATTGGCTTCGGCGTGAAGTACATACCAATGGGTATTGCCTTCCTCATCTTCACAACAGTTATCAAAACCAGTGGGCGTACCATTATAACCGTCAGAAATAATCATACGGTCTTTTACTATTATAGCTCCTACTTGCTTTCGCTGTGAATAAGACAATTTTGCCCATTCCATCGCCATACGCATATAAGCTTTGTCATAACGCAATTGCTTTTCTCGCTGTTGTTTCGTCATCTTGTAATTGTTTTTTAAGAAGTGCTACCGAAGAGAACTTTCGTTCTTCACGTAGGTATTTTACAAAATATATTGTGAGTTCACGGTTGTAAAGGTCGCCGTTGAAGTCAAAGAAATACACCTCGATAGACGCTCCTTTTCCTTCGATAGTAGGATTCTTACCAATGCTCATCATTCCATATACTTTCTGTCCGCCAATATAGCTATATACCACATATACGCCATCTTTGGGAATGAGTTTGTAGTCTTTGGTTACTTGTATATTAGCCGTAGGGTAGCCTAAGGTACGCCCCAATTTGAGTCCGTGTACCACCGTGCCTGTAAGGCTGTAAGGAGTCCCGAGGTAATGCTCAGCAGTGATAACGTCGCCTTTATTCAACGCTTCTCTTATCTTGGTGGAACTCACCGATACTTCATCTACTTCTTGCACCGATATTTCTTCTACAGCAAAGCCATACTTTTCGCCAAATAAACGCATATCGCTTATATTTGCGGTACGATTGCGCCCAAAACGATGGTCGTAACCAATAATCACCTTTTTCACGTTGAGGTGCTGTACCAAAATAGTACTTACGAACTCCTCGGCAGTAAGTTGAGCAAAAGCCTCATTAAAAGGTTGCACCACGAGCAAATCGACGCCTAATTGCTGGAGTAGTTGCTTTTTCTCTTCCAAAGTATGAATAAGTTTCAAACTTTTGTCGTGTTGCACTACCATTCGCGGATGCGGAAAGAAAGTGAATATTGTTGCTAAAAGTCCTTCTTGGCGAGCTGTTGTTACTACCCTTTCAATGATTTTCTGATGTCCCAAATGCACACCATCGAAGGTGCCTATGGTGAGCACCGTAGGTTGCTGGGTAGTAAAAGTAGTAATATCGGTTATTTCTCTCACTTATTGTAGAACTTATTGTAAATATCTATATACTTTTCTTTAATCACACGTCGTTTGAGCTTGAGAGTAGGAGTGAGATGACCACCGTCTATCGTCCATTCATCGGGGGTGAAATCAAAAAGTTTTACTTGTTCCCACTTGCCTAAATGATTGTTTACCTTTTCTACCTCTTTAGCAATACGGTCGTGAACGGCTTGGTTTTGTATAATTTCTTCGTTGGTCTTTCCTAATTTCACTTTATGACGGCGTGCCCATTCTTTTACAAACGGGAAATTGAGCTGAATAATAGCAGCTGGCATCTTTTCACCTTCACCTACTACCATTACATTCTCGATGAAACGAGAGAGTTTCAACTGGTTTTCTATCAGCTGAGGTGATACGTACTTACCGCCTGAAGTTTTGAAGATTTCCTTCTTGCGGTCGGTGATTTTAAGGAAGCCATCAGCATCAAGCTCACCTATATCGCCTGTGTGGAAGAAACCTTCAGTGATGTTTTGATCTGTTTGCTCGGGGTCTTTATAGTAGCCCAACATTACATTCTCGCCTTTCACAAGTATTTCACCGTCTTCGGCGATTTTTACATCTATATTCACAATAGGTTTCCCTACGGTACCTATTTTCCAAAATCTACCCGATTCACGGTTCACAGCAATTACGGGAGCGGTTTCGGTAAGACCATAACCTTCCATAATTTTCAGCCCTGCGGCAGAGAACACCTTAGCCAAACGCGGTGATAGGGCAGCACTACCTGAGACAATCATCTGTATGCGTCCTCCTAAGGCTTCACGCCATTTACTAAAAATGAGTTTGCGTGCAATTTTCAGTTTGAACTGATACCAAGCGCCATTAGCACCATAAGGTTCGTACTGAAAGCCCAAATTGAGTGCCCAAAAGAAGAGTTTGCGTTTAATGCCTTTAAGTTCTGCCCCTTTTGCGAAGATTTTGTCGTAAATCTTCTCTATGAGCCGGGGTACTACTGTAATGATATGCGGTTTTACCTCACGCAAGTTATCACTGATTTTATCGAGAGATTCGGCAAAATAAATGCTTAGACAATCGTACTGATACAAATAGGTGAGCATACGCTCAAACACGTGACACACAGGCAAAAAGCTGAGAGCTGTAGAGCCTTCGCTAATAGGCAAACGGTCTTGACAGTTCAGTATGTTAGAAATGATATTCCAGTGAGAGAGCATTACCCCTTTTGGACGGCTGGTAGTGCCCGAAGTGTAGATGATAGTCGCCAAATCGTCTTTCTGTATGCTTTCTTTGCGTGCTTCCACTTCTGCTTGATTGCTCTCATCGGCGCCTAAATCGAGGATTTCTTGCCAATGGTGGGCATAAGGTACATCGTTGAAGGTAAAAATAGTTTTTAGATGAGGCAATTTATCTTGGATAGAAGAGATTTTCTCCCATAGTTCTTTATCGGAAACGACACAGTATTTACATTCCGAATGATTGAGGATATACTCGAAATCCTCTAAGTTGATAGTGGGATAGATAGGTACATTCTGTGCGCCTACTTGTAAAATCCCGATGTCGAGCACGTGCCATTCGGTGCGATTAGTGCTTGAAATGACCGCTATTTTATCATTTTTTTCAATGCCTAAGCGCAATAAGCCTCGGCTTACGGTATTCACTTTTTGGATATATTCAGCGGTAGAGGTTTTTGCCCACTCACCGTTGTATTTGGTAGCAAAAGCGACCTCTAAAGGGTGTTTAGATTGTTGATAATAAGGTATATCGAATAAACGATTTACGGTATTCATTGGTTTAAATTTTTGTTACAGAGGGCAAAAGTAATAAATAATTACAAAATACGAAATACGAATGACGAAAAAAGGGAAAAACTTTATTTTTCTGGAAAAAAATTGTCTTTTATCATTTGTAATTTACAATTAATTCATACTTTTGCACCAAATAAAAACAATTGAGATATAGAAGAATAGAAAAATACACATAAGATTTAAAGAGAAAGTTGTTAATATTCCTTTTAAAAAGAATCTGGTAAATTCAATAGAAACAGAGGTGAATTAACAAATGGTTTCTCGCCCCATAAGGGCGTGAACTGTTTTTGTTACATACCTGTTTCGGGCATACCAGAGCCTTTTTAAAGTGTGAACAAAACATTCACGCTTTTTTTATGCTCTAAAAGTTGCCCTTACTCATATCGTAACATCAAAATTAAATCAATAACAAATGAAAAAAATCGTATTATTCAGTGTTTTAGCACTACTGTTAGTAAGTTGTGGTGTAACAAGAGAGTTATCACACAATGTAAACAACCATACTACTCAAGTGGTACTGGCTAAAAATAACTTTAAAGTAGTAGAACACGTTAAAGGAGAAGCTTCTAATCAATATTTTCTATTGATTATAGGAGGTGGGAAACGTGCTTTGGTGGAAAAAGCAAGAGCTAAAATGCTTCAAAAAGCCAATTTGGTAGGCTCTTCAAGAGCCGTTATCAATGAAACCGTTGAGTCACATTGGATTTTTATATGGGTAGGAATCCAATATACAGTAACTGTTTCAGCTGACGTAATCGAATTTACTGAATAGTAAAACACAAAAAAGAAGCTGTTCAAAAAGTCTTATTTTTATAGGGGCGTTTACAAGCGCCCCTATAAATGTGATATCAATGAGATTGACTATCAATGATTCCAACTTTGAAAAAGCCATAGCACAACAGGGCGTGAGCTATACGGGGAACGGAAACTTTAGCAAGGTATAACGGCAGTAAGATGAACGAAGAGTGGGTCTACAGTGGCTCTACAGTGGCTCTACAGTGGGTCTACAACGAACAAAAGACGAACCTAAATAGGAAGTAAGTTAAAGCTAAGATAGAACTAAAAAGAAGGTAGTTAAGGGATTTCTATTTTGGTAAGGGTCGTAGCGCGAAGAGCGAACAGAAACTTTGGCAAGGTATATAGTACAAAAGCAAATAAAAAAGAGAATTTTGTTATATCGAGCTCACTTCAAACAAAAAAAGAGTCAACTTGTAAGTATACAAATTGACTCTTTTTTTAATTGAGAAATTGGGAAATTACCAAATTATTCTACGGTTACTGATTTAGCTAAATTACGAGGTTGATCGACATTGCAACCGCGCTTGATAGCGATATAATAAGACAGCAACTGCAAAGGTACTGAGGCTAAAATAGGGGTAAGCGCCTCACTGATTTCGGGTATCTCAATCACGTGGTTTGCTAAGCCCGCCATTTGGGTATCGCCTTCGGTTACTACGGCTATAATTTTACCTTTGCGTGCCTTTATCTCTTGTGCATTGGAAACTACCTTATCATAATGTCCTTTAGACGGTGCGATGAATATCACCGGCATATTCTCATCGATAAGGGCGATAGGTCCGTGTTTCATCTCGGCAGCTGGATAGCCTTCGGCGTGAATATAGGATATTTCTTTGAGTTTTAAAGCCCCTTCCAAAGCGGTAGGGAAGTTAAAACCACGACCTAAATACAAGCAATTGGTAGCTGTTTTATAGCTTTCGGCTATCTCGGCTATCTTGTGATCGACTGTTTTGATAGTGGTTTCAAGCAACTGTGGCACACGTTCTAATTCCTTGCAAAGACGGTGATAGGTTTCCGTACTGAGGGTACCCTTTTTATGTCCTAAATGCAAAGCAATAAGGGTAAGCACCGTGAGCTGGGTGGTAAAGGCTTTGGTAGAAGCTACCCCTATTTCAGGACCTGCGTGAGTGTAAGTACCTGAATGGGTGATACGCGCAATTGATGAACCTACCACATTGCAAATACCGTAGATAAAAGCTCCTTTTTCTTTTGCTAATTTGAGGGCTGCTAAGGTATCGGCGGTCTCGCCTGATTGTGAAATAGCAATGACGATATCCCCCTTATTGATAATAGGGTTGCGATAACGGAACTCTGAGGCGTACTCTACCTCCACAGGAATACGCGCGTATTCTTCTAACAGATATTCACCTACCAAGCCTGCGTGCCACGAAGTCCCACACGCTACAATAACGATGCGTTTGGCATTGAGGAAGGTCTCTAAATGATTATCTATTCCTGATAGTTTGGTAGTATGGTTGGGCAAGAGGCGACCGCGCATCGTGTCTTGGATAGACTTAGGCTGCTCGTAGATTTCTTTGAGCATAAAATGGTCGTATCCGCCTTTTTCTATTGCTTCGAGGTTGAGTTTGAGTTGTTGTACAAACGGACTCACCTGCTCATTACTGCCTATTTTAATCACTCTCAACGGTTTGTTGAGGTGAATGGTAGCCATTTCGCCATCTTCTAAATACACAGCATTTTGGGTATACTCTATAAAAGGAGAGGCATCGGAAGCGATGAAAAACTCGCCATCACCTACCCCTATTACCAACGGACTACCCAAGCGGGCTACTACTATTTCCTCAGGATTGCTTTCCTCCATTACTGCAATGGCAAAAGCGCCAACTACCTCATTGAGGGCATAGCGCACGGCAGTCTCTAAATTGACGTTTTCTTTTTCTTTGAAGTATTCGATGAAGTTTACTAATACCTCGGTATCAGTATCAGAATGAAATACAAATCCCTCTTTGATGAGGTTTTGCTTGATACTTTCGTAATTCTCAATAATTCCGTTGTGTACAATGGCTATTTTGCCAGAATTAGAGCGGTGAGGATGCGAATTAATATCGTTAGGCACTCCGTGAGTAGCCCAACGGGTATGTCCCATACCGCAGCCATAAGTAGGAACATTTTCTCCTGCCTTGGCTACCAAATCGGATACTTTGCCTTTGGTTTTTTCTCCGTAAAAACTCTCAGCGTTTAAGATAAAACCTGCACTGTCATATCCGCGATACTCTAAGCGTTTTAAACCATCAATCACGATGGGAAAGGCGGCGCGTTTGCCTAAATAACCTACAATTCCACACATATTTTTAAGTTCTTTTATTATTTATTAATTTATACTCTTACACTTTCGGGCACTAATACGGTATAATCACCGTGATTGCGAATAACATCGCGCACAATAGACGATGATATAAACGAAGTACGCGCTGCCGTAAGTAAAAAGACAGTTTCTATTTGAGATAATTTGCGGTTAGTATGTGCAATAGCTTTCTCAAACTCAAAGTCGGCTGGGTTACGCAAACCTCTGAGAATAAATTGCGCATCGATTTCTTTGCAAAAGTCTACTGTGAGCCCTTGATAGGTAGTAACTTTTACTTTGGGTTCATCGGCAAAAGCTTTTTCGATAAACTCTTTGCGTTGTTCTACCGTAAACATATAGTTTTTGTCGCTATTGATACCTATGGCAACCACAATTTCATCGAATAGGTCTAAAGCACGAGTAATAATATCGTAATGACCTAAGGTAATGGGGTCGAACGACCCTGGAAATAAAGCTCTTTTCAATGATTAACGATTAATGGTTAGTGATTTAATACTCGTTCTATTTCGCTTTCGAATAATTCTTCAAGGCTGATACCTGCTACTTTAGCTTGTTGAGGCAGTAAACTAGCTTCTGAAAGCCCTGGTGTAGTATTCATTTCGAGCAAGTAAGGTGTATCACCTACGATGATGAACTCACTTCGGCTGAAGCCTTCCATTTTCAACAATCGGTATACGCGTTCCGCCAAAGCGTTGATTTTGGCAGTCATTTCGGCAGAAAGGCGCGCAGGGGTAATTTCTTGCGACTTGCCGTTATACTTGGCATCATAATCGAAGAAATCATTTTCGGATACTATCTCAGTCATTGGGAGAACTTTTATTTCACCGCGATAGTTGATTACACCGATAGAGATTTCAGTACCTTTCAAGAAACTTTCGATGAGGATTTCGTCGTCTACTTCAAAGGCTTTGTCTATATACATAGGCAGTTGAGCCTCTTCATATACTTTATACACTCCAAAACTACTCCCTGATTTATTAGCCTTCACAAAGCAAGGCAAGCCTACTTTGGCTACAATATCAGCAGTGTTGTAGTCTTCACCTTTGTTGAGATAGTAAGAAGGGGCTGAAAGAATGCCAAAAGGTTTGAGTACCGATAGCATATCACGCTTGTTGAATGTAAGAGCCGAAGCATACATACTGCATCCTGTGAGTGGTAAGCCAATCAAATTGAAATAGGCTTGCAAATAACCGTCTTCACCAGGGGTGCCGTGAATGGCATTGAAAACAGCATCAAAAGTAATTTTACGTCCGTTTACTGTTACCGAGAAGTCGTTTTTATCAATAGGGTGTTCGTTGTTTTGAGTATCTACATACACCCATTTATCGCGGTCGATACGTACGGGGTAAGGTACATATTTATTTTGATTGAGGTGTTTGGCTACTACTGTAGCACTCTTTAAAGAAACGGGAGCTTCATTAGAGTAACCTCCCATTATGATTGCTATATTCTTTTTCATTTTTTTCAATAGTATTACTTCTGACGGAAATACACATCAATAGGTACCCCGTTAAAATCAAAGTTCTCACGGAGTTTGTTTTCTATAAAACGTCGATAAGGGTCTCTTACGTACTGTGGCAAATTAGCAAAGAAAGCAAACTGTGGCATAGGTGTAGGCAACTGGGTACAGAATTTTATCTTGATGTATTTTCCTTTGATAGCAGGAGGGGGATAATTCTCAATAATAGGCAACATCACCTCGTTGAGTTTGCGAGTAGGGATACGCTTAGTGCGATTGTTGTAGACTGCTACCGCAGTTTCTATGGCTTTGTAGATACGTTGCTTATTCAATGCCGATACAAACAAGATAGGCACATCGGTGAAAGGTTCTATTTCTTTGCGGATAGAAGCTTCGTACTGTTTAGCCGTGTTGTTTTCCTTCTCTACCAAATCCCATTTGTTTACCAATATCACTATGCCTTTGCGATTGCGTTGTGCGAGCCAGAAAATATTGGCATCTTGGCTTTCAAAACCACGTGTAGCATCAATCATCAAAATGCACACATCGGAGTGTTCAATAGCGCGAATAGAACGCATTACTGAGTAGAACTCTAAGTCCTCTTTCACTTTGGCTTTACGACGGATACCTGCAGTATCAACTAAGTTAAACTCAAATCCAAAGCGGTTATATTTAGTGTCAATCGCATCGCGTGTAGTGCCTGCAATATCAGTAACAATATAGCGGTCTTCGCCTATAAGAGCATTGATAAAAGATGATTTACCCGCATTAGGTCTCCCTACTACGGCAAAACGCGGTAAGGTATTTTCTTCTTGTTGTTCTTTTACTGGTAAGAGCGCTACCAAGTCGTCTAACAATTCACCCGTACCGCTACCATTTACACTTGATAGGGCGTAGAGATGTTCAAAACCTAAGGCATAAAACTCGTGCATATCGTTGCGACGGTTGTTGCTATCTACTTTGTTTACCGCTACTAATATCGGTTTACGGCATTTGCGCAACAACTCAGCCACCGATTCGTCCATACCGGTAAGTCCTTCTTCTACGTTTACCATAAAGATAATCGCATCGGCTTCGTCTATGGCTAAGGCAACTTGTTTGTTGATTTCTTTCTCGAAAGAATCGTCACCTCCCGCTAAGTAACCACCTGTATCAATAACTGAAAAAGAGACCCCGTTCCAGTCGGTTTTACCATAATGGCGATCACGTGTTACGCCACTTACAGCGTCCACTATAGCCTCACGGCGTTTTATCAAACGGTTAAAAAAAGTGGATTTACCTACATTCGGTCGTCCCACAATGGCTACTATAGCACTCATAATACACCTACTTATTTTTTGCAAAGATAGAAATTAATTGACAAATGACAATTATCTTCTTACAATCGCTGTTCTTTTTTATATGGATTGGGGCGATATCCGTCCATTAAAGCATCGTTTTCCATTATAAACGGAATGGCATTGGGTTGCTCCCATTCTACATCATATCGGTTCATTAAGTAATCACTGAGCTGGGTGCGATTCTCTAGTTTTATTACCTGATAGGGTTCTTGAAAAGCGAGTTTTTCGATAAAGAGCAGCTTGCCGTCAAAAGGTACTAGTACCCCTACGTGTCCTACAAAAAGAGTGTTCTCCTCTGGGGTGATTTGGGAATGGAAGACTGCCGAAATAAGCGATGCCTTAGTAGGGTCGTTTTTATAACGGAAATTGATACCGCGTTCTTTCCACGCTTGTTGCATCGCCTGCAAATGAATGTTTACATCTTTGGTATTAGTAGTGGGCACCTCAGTAAAGAGGGTAAAAAAGTTATTTTCTTCCTCAGGGGTAAAGAACTTCTTAGGGGTATTATGCAAGGACTCACGGTCTATAAAAAGCACCTCATCTTCCTCTTTGCTAGCAAACTTTTTATTTGTGGGGAAAGCAATTAAATCACGCAAGAGGGTGAAAGAGGTAAGACGACAGTTATAACCTTGAAACATAGGGTATTTAGCCGTCCAAATGCTTTGTATAGCAACCTCATCATACTTAGGTAGCAAGCTGTCAATAGTAACAAATCCTTTGGGTACTAAGCCTGCTTTATCGCCTACTGTTTGGTTGAAAAGGGCTACACTCTCCAAAAAAGAGGCTACATTTTGCTCAGCTATTCCCGCTGCTGTAAGGGCTTTTTGCACTTCATCTTGGGTAGCGGTATCTACTAAATTAGAATAAGTGAGAGTAACTGCTATTTTTTCAGTTGTTGCTTTCTTCTGCTGGCAAGAAATTGCTACCAAAGAAAGAATAGTTATCAATAGAAGTCTTTTCATTGTTTTAGTCATTACTTTCATAATAATAAGATTGTTCTATACCTTTAAAAATTACTTCACGGTCGTTTACTTTATCAGTAAGGGCAGGTTGCAACAAAAAGCGCAATTCCAAATCGTTGATAGGACTACGCTCCATTGCTTGGAGGTAAGGAGCTTTATCTATCTGTTGCCAATTCACTACTTTGCCTAAGCGTTTTTTGAGTATCAAGTCGAGCCATATACGAGTAGCACGTCCATTGCCTTCCATAAAAGGGTGGGCAATATTCATCTCTACGTATTTGGCTACAATTTCTTCAAAAGTATTTTCAGGCATTTGGTCTATTACGGGTAGGATAGCGTGCAAAAACATCGCATTGGCAAACTTAAAACCGCTCTTGTTGATGTTTAGCCGACGTATCTCACCCGCAAAATCGTAAAGCCCCTCAAAAAGATAGCGATGTATCTCGCATAATCCTTTAGTGGTACCTACTTCTATCTGCTCTATAGTTCCACTCTCAAAAAGACGATAGGCATTTTGCAAACTTTGTGCGTCGATTTCTTGAGTATTCATCTTCAATTTTCTCTGTTTAATGTATATATCAAACTTGTATGCCTCTCTCCTACAAGCGGGAACAAGAAATCTTCAAGGGTATGATGGTAACGGAAGCCACATTTTTCAAGTACTCGCTGTGAGGCAATATTTTCCTCGTATGCGCCTGCCCATAGCTGGGTAAGGTGCAACTCTTCAAAAGCATATTGCAGTACCCTTAGGGTAGCTTCAGTAACATAACCCTTACCCCAAAAGTCTTCTCCAAGCCAATAGCCTATTTCAGCTTCATTTTCGCTTACAGGAAGATTGCTCTCTCCTTGTAAAAGCAAGCCTATACTTCCTATGGGAATGTTGTTTGCTAAACAAATAGCAAAACTATGAGGCTTGCTAAGGACAACCTCGATAATCTCTCGGCTCTCCTCCACACTTTTGTGAGGTAACCAACCGCACCTCTTGCCTATAATAGGATTATGCGCTTGTGCGTATAAGGCTTCGGCATCTGTTATTTTCCAAGGACGAAGCAAAAGGCGTGTTGTGTGAAGTGCTTCCATAAACTTAAATATTTTACAAATAGACTTTGCCAAAGGTGCGAGCCGCACGGGCAAATAACTTGGCAAAGTCTATCATTAACCACTAACCACTACTTAAACATTTCTTTAATCTCTTCCAACATCTTAATCTGTTTCTTTACCGATTCAGTTTGGTTTAAGCCGCGTTTGATAGTAATACCTTCGCCTAAAACATTTTTAAGCATCTCCTTAGCAGCAGGGTTCTCCATATCTTTAGCGATTTCTTTGAGTGATTCAGCCAATAGCTCCACGTGTGAAGTATTGTCTAAGTGCATTGCCCACTCATAGCCTTTTTTGAAGTTGACAGCTGTTTCAGGATTGTCCTTTTCAAAGAAAGGATAGTATATAAAATAAGGAAGTATCGCAGGGAGATACTGCTCCATTTGGTTGTCTACAATTACTCCTGATAATCCCGCTAATTGGTCGGTATCAAAGTCTTTAACATTTCCTTTTTCAAGTATACTCTTAGCGCGTACGGGATCTGTACGAGCTATCCCGTTGATAGCAGCATTCTTGATAGCCCCCGAAGGAGTTTCAAGGTATTTTTCAAATAAAGAAACGTATTTGTTTTTGTATTTTGAGGTAGCTAATACCCATATCGCTGCCGATTTAGCTAAGTTCTCAGGGTCAGAAGACGCAATCTTTTCTACCATTGCCATTTCTTTGGCATTGAGTTCATAACTAGCGAGTTTTTGCAATGCTTGTATACGCACTTGGAAAAAGGGGTCTTTAAGAGCAGCGAGCAAAATATCTTTGCCGTCAGGAGCCATTGGCGCACTTACCGCTTGCATTCTGCTCTTGAGCGATTTAGCGCGTTGCATTTGGTACAAATACTCTGCCCACGTTTTATGGTATTGCTCATCTATCAGCACCACACCTTCAGGGTTGATATCTATCAGCTCTGGGGCTTTCTTCATTGCGAAAGTAAAAGTATTTTCTTTACGAGCATCTACCCAAACACTATGACGCTCTGCCTTGCCATTTCTGTAAATATCTATATCCAACGGAAACTGAAACAAGAGGTCTTCGCTTTGTGTTTGAATGATTTTTAAGGTCAATTTACCATTGCTAAACGTCTTTTCTACATTCACCACAGGGTTACCATTGCCAAAGTACCATTGGTTAAAGAACCAGTTCAAGTCTTTACCGCTCACTTTTTCTAACGAAAGACGTAATTGGTGAGCTTCCCCCGTGCCGTATTCATTCGTTTTGAGGTAATCGGTAAGCCCTGCAAAAAAAGCCTCATCACCAAGATAATTGCGCAACATATGCAAGATAGCCCCGCCTTTGTTGTAAGATACCAAATCGAACATATCCTCACGTGAATCATAGCCAAAGCGCACCAAATCTTTTGCAAAATCATTGACGCGGTGTTGGTATTGAAGGGTGTTATTGCTAAGGTGGTATTCTGCGGCATCTTTGCCGTATTTGTGTAGCAACCACAAGTATTCGCTATAGTTGGCAAACGACTCGTTTACGGTGAGATTCGACCAGCTTTCGGTAGTTACCAAATCACCAAACCAGTGGTGTGCCAATTCGTGTGCGATAATAGGCTCCCAATAGTTTTGGTCAGCCAAAGCTTCTGCGCTCTGATAAGCACTCTCGGCGTGGCTTACAGCCGTAGTGTTTTCCATTGCTCCACTCACAAAGTCGCGCACTACCATTTGGGCGTATTTAGCCCACGGATAGTCATAGCCAAAACGCTCAGAGAAGAACGTAATCATCTCGGAAGTATTTCCAAATATCTGTTTTGCAACAGGCTCGTATTCCTTTTCTACATAGTATTCAATAGGCACCTTACCGCGCCAAGGCGTATCTTTTACTACGGCAAACTCTCCTGCCCCCATAAAGAAAAGATAAGGTGCGTGAGGCTTGTCCATCACCCAATAGTCGGTGCGCATATTGCCTTTCTTATCACTGCTTTTTAGCACCCCGTTAGAGAGGGTAACAAAGCTATCGGGCACTGTCATTTCTATTTCTTGAGTAGTCTTTTGGTTGGGCTTGTCGATGGTAGGAAACCAGCACGAAGAGCCTTCTGTTTCACCCTGCGTCCATACTTGGCGCATAGGCTTGTCGGCTTCTCCGTTGGGGTTGATAAAGTAAAGCCCTTTGGCGTCAGTAATCGCACGACTGCCCTTATCGGTTACCTTTTCAGGCTGTGCCGTATAGCGAATGTACACGGTATAGGTCTCCCCTTTTTGGTAAGTTTTGTTGAGTTTTATTCTCAACATATCGTTCTTATAGCTATAAGAAAGAGGCTGTTGCTTGCCGTTCTGCTGCAAAGCCACCTTGTGGATAAGCATAGCCTTTGCATCGAGGATAAGGCTATCGGTAGCATAGAAAAAAGGAGAAGCAGTAAGCCATTCTTCGCCGTTGAGTGTTTGGTTAGTGAAGTTAAAATCTACCTTCAATTTCGTGTGCTTTAAGGCAGTTTTCTTCTCAGGAGTAGCACGATAGAGGCTTCGCCCCGAAGTATCCGTCTGTGCAAAAGTGTAGCCCGAAAGTAACAGGGCAATAATAGTAAAAAGTGTTTTTTTCATTAGCTTATTTTATTGACTTGAAAAATATATTTCCAAGAGATAATTTCAAATGCAAAGATATAGCTTTTTGCCATTATAGCGAAATAAAACACCAAAAAATCACAAACGTTGTACTTCTTCCAGTTCATTTACGTGTGCCTCTTTAGCTTTTCCAAATTGGTAAGTGAAGTTCAGTTTAAGCTGTCGGCTTTCGCTATTGCCGTAAGCATAAAGGTCTAAGTTAGGCAAATGGCTCTCGCTGTCCCAACGTTGAGTGTGGAAAATATCGGTAGGACTTTCGTAGCGCAAGCCATTTTGTAGGCGCTCACTGCCGTAATCCATTGCGTAATGCCCCAACTGATGATTATAACCCAAACGCAAAATACCCTTCTTCACGCTGTGTTGCAATTGGAGTTCTGTGTTCTGTCGCAGATTCCACCAATACGACACAGATAATCACCCGTACTTTCAATATAAATGCGCAACTTACGAGGAGGAGAAGTAAAGCTAAAGAGTCCGTTAGCTCCCGTAAGAGGTTCGCTTACAATAAGGTTCGTATCAGCATCTAATACTTTAATAGCTACTTTGGGAATTCCCTCAAGCGAAGCGTTATGGACGAAGCCTTTTACAGTGTATTGTGCTTGAGCAGAAAGAGTAAGCTCACAAAAAAGAGCAAGAAAGAAAATAAAACTTTTCATTAAAATATTGTTTATGGCGAATAATAGTGCAAATGTAAAATAAAAAACACACTCCATAAAAAGAATTAACTTATTTTATTGTTTTACTTTAACAAAGTTTCACATTCGTCCTTCGTCCCTCATCATTCGCCATTTCTCCTCTTTTCCCTCGCCACACTCCCTCTTTTCTGTCATACTCCCTCCTATTACCTATGCCCTAAGACTCTACACCACCCCATTTTCTCATTTTCAAATTTGCTAATTCTCTAATTTCTCTTCCCCTTTTTCCGTCCCTACATTCCCCCTTTGGAGGAAGTCCGCGAGAGCTAGGTATGTGTAAAAGGGGGAGGTTTCTTTTGACTTTCCGTCATACTCCCCCTAGTACCTATGGCCTAAGGCCTATCACCTCTTCCTCTTTCTTTCGCCTCGAAACCCCGTTTTTACCGCTTTTAGCCTTGTTGTATTATATTATGAACCAACTATTTACATACCCTTTCTATACCAATCGTCCAAGATTCGTATAAGCTTCCTATAAGCTCTCTATAAGCTACCTCCACCCTCCTTACACCCTTTTTTCACCAAAAATCCTTCCTCTCCTCTTCCGAACCTTTCCGTTTTCTTCCGAAAGTTTAGAACCTCTCTAAGATTCTCCAAAAACTCCGACGAACCTCTCTCCCCATTTCACAAGGCGTAGGCCTGATTTTGTTTAAAATTTGTTTAATTTCTGAGGCACAGCCTCATTCCTCTAACTCAAACTCGCACCTCATTTCCTCATTTGCTAATTTTCTAATTCTCCAATTCTCCAATTCTCTAATTCTCTCATTTCTAGCATTATTTGGTATTAAAGAATTATTTACTATCTTTGCCCCAATCTATACAAAAGAAAAAATGATGAAAAGAACGATACAATATTTGCTCACAGGTGGAGGAGTAGTTTTGCTCTCTGGTTTTTTGGTCAATGCAATGTCAGTTAAAAAAGAAGAAAACAATATCTACGAACAAGCAGAAGCCGAAGTAGCCCAGAACCCTCTTTCAGCTCAAGAAACTCATCATAAAAGCGATTTCTCTAATGATTACAGAGTTTTTGCCATCGATTTACCCGAAAAATTAGACTTTGCTGGCGAAAGAGTACCTTTGGAAGACCCCGATGTACACGAGCGCTTAGACCGAGAGCTTATCGTAAATACCTATTGGCAATCCAATACTTTGTTGGTGCTCAAGCGTGCTAATAAATACTTCCCTATCATCGAACCTATTCTCAAACGCAATAATATCCCCGATGATTTCAAATATTTAGCCATCATAGAAAGCGGACTCACCAATGCGGTATCACCCTCCGGTGCAAGTGGCTTTTGGCAACTTATGAAACCCGCCGCTCAAGAATACGGCTTAGAAGTAACCGACCAAGTAGATGAGCGTTATCACATAGAAAAAGCTACCCAAGCTGCCTGCGATTATTTAAACAAAGCCAAGCGTAGTACAGGTTCCTGGACAATGGCTGCCGCTGCTTATAATGCCGGTATCTCAGGAATGAATAAGCAAACTTCTTTTCAAGAAACTAATAATTATTATGATTTATGGCTAAGTTCCGAAACTTCACGCTATGTATTTCGTATTTTAGCCCTAAAAGAGATAATGAAGCACCCTAAGAAGTACGGCTTCATCTTCGAGAAGAAACATTTGTATAACGAACTGCCCACTTACAATGTAATGGTAGATTCTACCATTGAAAATCTCACCCAATTCGCCAAGAGCCAGAACATCACTTATAAAGACCTAAAACTATACAATCCTTGGCTACGCGATAAAAGGCTAGATAATATAGATGGTAAAGCGTATTATATCAGGATTCCCAAGAAATAGTTTTTAAAGATAGATATTAGAAAGTAGAAATTTTCAAGTGTTCGACATTCTTGGGCGCAAACTGTCGCAATACTTCTACCTTGCCATTAGCAAGCCAAAGGTGTTGTGCCTCTGTAGTAGCATCATCATTCAGTAAATGATATTGAGAAAGTATATTGCGCGTTTGTTTAGCTACCGCATACCCCGAATCTATTACCTTTATGTGTGGAGGAATGAGCCCTTGTATTTGTGGCAACAAATAAGGGTAATGAGTGCAACCTAAGACCAAATAATCAATCCCTTCGGCAACCATAGGTAAGAGGTATTTGCGTAGTAATAGCGTCATTTCAGGACTTTTTATACGTCCCGCTTCTATAAGGTCTACAAGCCCCTCCCCTACTTGCTCTATAATTTCCACTTGCTCTTCCTGTTTAAGGTGCTCACTGGTTTTAGCAAAAAGGTCGCTGGCAAGTGTACTACGGGTTGCTAATACCCCTATTTTCTTAGTAACACTCTGCAAACTCGCAGGTTTTATAGCAGGTTCTATTCCTATAAAAGGTACTTCTTTATATTTATTCCTCAAATACGATATAGCATTGGTAGTACCCGTATTACACGCTACTACTATAATTTTTGCATTATTTTCTAACAGAAAACGCGTATTGGCATCGCATAATGCAATGATTTCCTCCTTAGTTTTCTCACCATAAGGAGCATTTTTATTATCTGCTATAAATAGGGTATTCTCATTAGGCATTAGTGCGTTTACTTCTTTCCAGATAGTAGTCCCCCCTACTCCAGAGTCAAACAAACCAATAGGTGCTGTACGTGATGTTGAGTGAGTCATTTTAAAATAAGGTTCTTTTCAGTTGCAAAAATAAAAAAAAGTGTTCACTTAGCGAACACTTTTCATAAGAAAAAATATCTAATAATTTTAAAAACCTACGAACTAAAATCCTAAGTCCTTTTTAACTGTACTATAAAGGTCATCTCCTGTAGCTACAATCACGCTTGAGCCTGCACTTGAATCCAATACGTACTGAAGTCCTCTTTGCTTAGCAATTTTCTCAATAGAGCTTTTTACCTTTTTAAGCAATGGCTCTACCAATTCTTGTTGCTTTTTCTGTAAATTCTCAGCAGCAGTTTGTTGTGTTTTACGGATATTTTCTTCCATAGTTTTAATTTCCTCTGATTTTTTAAGGAATTCTGCTTCACGAGCTTTAAGTTGTGCCTCTGTAAGAGCAGCAGCTTCATTCTGATACTTTTGAGCCTTAGCTTGCAATTCTTTAATAGCTGCTTGAATATCGTTCATATATCCTTGCTCCATTTTCTTTAATTGTGACTCTATTGATTTTCTTTCAGGCATTTCTTCTAAAAGTTTTTGCACATCAATATGAGCGATTTTCACTTGTGCAGTAAGCATTGTAGTAGCTCCTAAGAATAGAGCCAATGCAATCATCAACGTTCTAATGTTTCTCATCATCTGTTTGTAATATTAGTTATTTAAAAATTTTTACTGATTTGTTGTAGGCGTTTGTGTTTTCGCCTCTTGTTGTTTTTTAAGGCGCTCGGCTTGTTCTTTTTCACGTTGCACCCTTTGCTCTTCAAGTTTCTTTTGGCGTTCTGCTATTTCCTTCTCACGCTGTTCTTTCTGTTCTTGTAACTTCTGTTGGCGTTCGGCTTGTTCTTTGTCCCGTTGTGCTTTTATAGAATCGCGCTGTTGTTGGAACTTCTGCTGACGCTCAGCTTGCTCTTTCTCGCGTTGTGCTTTAAGAGCATCGCGCTCTTGTTGGAATTTCTGTACACGTTCAGCTTGTTCTTTGTCCCGTTGTGCTTTTATAGAATCGCGCTGTTGTTGGAACTTCTGCTGACGCTCGGCTTGCTCTTTCTCGCGTTTTGCTTTGAGCTGTTCGCGCTGTTGCTTCATTTCTTCAGTTTTGCGCAAACGTTCTTGTTCGTACTGTACTCGGCGTTGCTCACGTGCTTTTTCAGCTTCTTTACGTTTCTTAACGCGTTCTTCTACAAACTCAAAATCATAGCTTTCTTTTAAGAGTTGAGCCATATCTTTGTTCCTATCTTCGGCATTGTCTTTCTTCTTCAAGGCACGAAGCACTACTTTACTCAAGTTATGTTGTTCATTAGAGAATAACATAGTGGCGTCACTCTTTTCAAAGATAAAGTCGTATTTACGCATCTTGCCTATCTCTTGCACTATATTGAACACTTGGTCTTGGATAGGCTTAGCAAGCATAAACTTTTGGGTGATATACTCTCCTTCCTTAGCATCAAACTTCTGCTGTTTATAGGCATTCAAGTTGTATTCTAACAGAGCTATTTCTTCTTCTTTATCTTTGATAAGCTCGGGAGTAAGTAAAGCTTTCTCAGCTTCTAACTTTTCTTTTTCAGCCTTTATCTTTTCTTGGCGCTTGGCTATTTCAGCCTCCCATTGCTCTACTTGTAAGGCAAACTGCTGGCTTGCTACTTTATAATCTTCGAGGTGTGATAGTATGTAATTCATATCCACATAGCCAATACGAGATGGCTTTTGTGCATAAGTAAAACAGGCACTACACAATAGTACTATAAATAACGCTTGTAGTTTGTTCATAACATTCATCAAATGTATATACTACTTTTTAGCCTTCTCTTTTCATAAAAGAAAATATCGTGCCAAAAATTAGAATTGTTGTCCAAAAATAAAGTGTGTTTGCCAGCCACTGCGGTTATTGCTATTAGCAGGGTTATCGAAACCATACCCAAAGTCAATACCCAGCATACCAAACTGTGGCATAAAGAGTCGCAATCCTAAACCTGCTGAACGCTTAATCTGAAAAGGATTAAAGTTCTCTAATCCATTGTGTACATTACCTCCTTCGGCAAATACTAAGCCATAGATAGAAGCCATTGGTTTAAGAGTAATAGGATAACGCAATTCCAGAGAGAACTTGTTAAACACAGTCTCGCCATCATCGGCGGAAAGGGCATAGTTTTCATACCCTCGCATTTGTATGTTTTCACGTCCGTCCATCGAGTAATAGCCTAAGCCATCGCCTCCCATAAAGAAACGTTCAAAAGGTACTATACCGCGTTTGCTGTTATAAGCTCCCAAATAACCAAAATCGGCACCAAACTTTAATACAAATTTACTGTAAATATTGGTATACCAAGCTGAGGTAAACTTGAGCTTATAAAACTCTAACCAGTGAAAACGCTCTTGGTCTATCTGTGCTATTCTTTCAGAATCGCCGTTATTAGATGCTGTTTCACGTTCTTCAAGCAGTTTGCCATAATCTACCTTATTGAACAATGAGTAAGGAGGGGTAAGCTTCGCACTAATGGTAAAGCTACTTCCTGACATTGGATAGATAGGGTTAGGACCACTTGAGTTACGCGATAGCGAAATAGTATAAGCTAATGAATTAGAGTTACCATCTTTAAAAGTGAAGAGTCCTAAATTAGGATAATTCTTCAAATCATAATGCTGATAGCTTAAAGTATGAGCGATTTGGAAATAATCATCGGGGACTCTTAAACGTTTGGCTAAACCTACGCTTATTCCCGTGATATACACACGTTTACTCTTATCTACATCATAGCTCCTATAACTATACCCGAACTGTTCGGTTCTACTAAATGACACTGAGAACTGCACAGGCTGTTTACCTCCCATCCAAGGTTCGGTGAATGAAAACCCATAAGTGCGATAGTATCTACTTATTTGGAAACTGAGTGATAGTGCTTGACCGTCGCCCATAGGCACTGGGCGATAGGCTTTGGGGTTGAACAAGTTGCGAATAGAAAAGTTATTGAATGAAAGGGCAAGTGTACCTATGAATGAGCCTCCACCATACCCTCCTTGCAACTGCACTTGGCTTGAACCTGTTTCGGTGAGTTTATATTCTATATCTACGGTTCCTGCATTAGGGTCGGCATTTTTAAACTCTGGATTGATGTTTTGAGCATCGAATAGTTGCAACTGTCCTAACTCACGAACGGTACGCACTACGGCATCTTTGCTATATAGATAACCAGGACGTGTGCGCAACTCGCGATAAATTACATAGTCGTTAGTCTTTTCGTTACCTGTTACTGATATTTTATTAAAATAAGCAGGTTTGCCTTCTACCACGCGTATTTCGAAATTGATAGTATCATTTACTACTGAGGTTTCCACAGGGTGTATTTGCGAGAAGAGATAACCACTATTTTGATATAAGTTGGTTATATCTTCGGCATCGGGTTTGGTATTGTCTTGAATGCGTTTTTTGAGCAATACTCCGTTATATACATCGCCTTTTTTGATACCCAATACTTGATTGAGCACACGGTCGTTATAGACTGAGTTTCCTAAGAAGCGGATATCACCGAAATAATAACGCTTTCCTTCTTCTACTGCTATATTAAGACTTACATTACCGTCTTTATTTTTAATAAGCGTATCGTTTACCACACGAGCATCGCGATAGCCTTTTTCTTTATAGAAATCTACGAGATTTGTTAAATCTTCGTCGTAGTCTTTCTTAACGTATTTGGAGCGTTTCCAGAAACGACCAAAACGCACTTGTTTTGTCTTTTTGAGCTTCTTGCGCAACTTGGCTGAGGTAAATTGCTGATTGCCTTCAAAAGTAATTTTATCGACTTTTACCTTATTACCTCTATCGATGTGAATGAGCATATCTACACCATTGGCATCGGTAGTATCTATTTTGGTATCGATAGTTACTTTGGTGTTGAGATAACCATCTTTTCGATATTTATTAGTGATATAGTTTTTAGTATTAGCAATAAGGCTTTCGTTTACCTTTACTCCTTTTTTAATTTCGGCATCTTTAAGGAGGGTTTCTGCTTTTTTCTGTCCGATACCTGTTACTTTTACATCGACTAATGAAGGTGTTTCTTTGATAGCTAACTCTAAGAATACGGTATCACCTTCTACGCGCTTGATATAAATATTAATATCGCTAAACAACTTATAGCCCCATAGCTTATGAATGATGGAGCTGAATTTTTCACTGGGGATTTCGATTACATCACCTACTTTCAAACCCGAAGTAGTGAGGATAGTTTGTTCGTTATAACGTTTTGCGCCAGTAACTTCAATGCCACCAATTGTATATTTTCTTCCTTTTCCTAATGATATTCTATCTTCTTCTTGTGCACTTACAAGGCTTACAAAAGCCAAGAAAGCAAGCAATAAAAATTTTTTCAGCATAGTTTTACGTAAGTTGTTCGCTTATTTTTCCAAATCGTCTTTCTCTATTTTGATAGTTTGATAGGGCTTCTTCTAAGTGTTTTTTTGTGAAATCAGGCCATAATACTTCAGTAAAATAGAGTTCGGCATAGGCTATTTGCCATAATAAAAAATTGCTGATGCGCTCCTCACCGCTGGTGCGGATAAGTAAGTCTACATCGGGTAAGTCGTAGGTGTATAGGTGTTTTTGTAGTGTTGTTTCGGTAATTGTATTAGCAATAAGTGTGCCTTCTTTTACTTTTGCTGCAATTTCTTTTATAGCAGTTAGGATTTCTTCACGTGCTCCATAGTTGAGGGCTAAGGTAAGGGTAAGCCCTGTATTGTTTTTGAGTTTATCGATAGAAGCAAGTAGGGCTTCGCGTGGTTTAGGAGGGAAACGGTCTAAATTGCCAATGGTTTTGAGTCTTACATTATTCTTGTGCAAATTATCAACTTCCTTTTTCAGGAACTTTACCAATAGTTCCATTAGGGCTTTTACTTCTAAGGCGGGTCGTTTCCAATTTTCAGTAGAAAAGGCAAAAAGGGTGAGGTATGGAATACGGTGTTCCACACAATATTCCACTACTTGTCGCACAGTTTGCACTCCCTTTTCGTGACCATAAGCTCTGAGCAGACCTTGTTTTTTTGCCCAACGCCCATTACCGTCCATTATAATAGCCAAATGCTTTGGATAGTTTGTAATCTCCATTGGTTTCAAGTGAAATTATCTACAATAGCAAGGCCATTCGCCGAAGGTGTAGGTAAGGGTAAGCCCTGAGAAGGCGTACCAGTCGTAACTTCTTCCTATGTTACCGAATGTAAAGGATTTTCTTTCGGGCGCACTACCATCGACGTTGTTAGTAAGGGCAAAACGGAAAGCTACTTCGCCTCCTAAAACGAGCCTTCGGGTGATTTTAGCTTTAAAACCGAAAGCTACGGGCACAGCCACATCGAAGTCGCGACGTGTAGTATCGGTAGCTTCAACGGGTTTGGGAGAGGAGGGGTCGAAGTACAAATCGTCGTGCCAAAGCCCAGCTATACCTACGAACACATAGGGGGTCATAGGCATATCGAGCAAATTGCCGATTCTGTAGCTAAAGAAATTGAACTCGGTGCCTACTGCCAAATCGGTAATATCACTTGAATAAGCGAACCCTCGGTTGCGTTTACCAGGGATATCGGATTGGGCGTCGTTAGCTCTAAGTTCGGACTTAGTAACCTGCACACGAACTGCCATACGTTCGTGGAAATTCCATTTATATATCCCACCAAAAGCGATTTTGTTAGGATATAAATAATAGGTTCTACCAACATCTGAAATGGGGTTGCTTCCACCTAAGAAAACACCGATTTCGTGTTGCTGTGCCGATGCCATATGCATCGCCAATAGTATCAATGTAATGTGTATAAATCTGTACATACGCTATTCTATGCAAGGCGCAAATATACGTGTTTTATATGAAATAACATTTATTATTTCCTATTTTTTTATTTTGGATTTTTTAATTAGCTGTTAAAATTCTTTATATATCATTGATTATTAATACAATATAAGTATATTTATTTTTATAAAGAATTATAAGTTATCGGGGGTGATTTGTGAAAAGTGGGTAGATGAAAGGTGCTTGTGAGGAGGGAGCGAGAAGTACCTTGTGGTTGCTCTGTGAGACATCTGACGGACTTTTAATAAACCTTAAACGGAACTACTGTGGACTTATAGTGGCTCTACAGTGGCTCTACAGTGGCTCTACAGTGGCTCTACAGTGGCTCTACAGTGGCTCTACAATGAAGACTAACCGAAGATTAATGGAATACTAACTGAATACTGATTGGACTTATAGTGCTACTATCTGCTCATATCACTGGTTCTACTAGTTAGACTTGTCGGACATAAAAATAAGTAACAATTAGGGTGGAGAATTTGAAAGAAAATTAGCAGATTAGCAAATTTAGGAATTAGCATATGGGAGGTGTGGTTAATAAGAGTTCTCGGAGAATCTCGGAGAGACTCGGAAGTGCGAGTTACAAGAAACACGCCAGCGGAGGGAGGAGCTTCACTAAGGTTTGTTGCAAAAGTAAATGAGAGGTTTAATTTTTTGTTTATTAGTATATTTTTTGTACTTTTGCTTTCAGAAATTGAAAATATGGGGGCTCGAAACCTCAGTAAAAATGAAGGGTAGCTTATAGGAAACTTATAAAAACCTTATACGATTGTTATACAAAAGATGCTCTTTAATGAGCGATTACTTATAACTAAAAAGTAAAAATGACGAAGCAACGATATACCGAAAAACACCTTATTCTATGGAAAGACGATACTTGGGTAACCTGTCCCGAGTGTCAAAAAATTGCCGTGGTAACAGATAAAGGTGGCAGTAAAGTGCGTTGCGAGCATTGTGGATTTGAGAAAACAAGTGAAAATTTGGAGTTGTTTGTAGCTACAGTAAAACTACACTGCCCCAATTGTGGCACCCCAATTGAACAACGACAAGGCGGACTCAAAGAAAAGAAAGACCTTTGCCAAGTGAAATGTCCTGAGTGTGGCGAAGAGTACCTCGTGAAACCTCAGTACAAGTTGTACCACAAACCTAACCCTATAGCACCTAACGGACTGAAATGTGATAACACTTTTGGGTTGCCGTACTTTTTTCAAGAAAACGTGCGTGGTAACTTGTTTTGGGCGAGAAATATGAGTCATTTGCAAATAATGGAAGACTATATTGCCTCTGACCTACGCGAACGTGAGGGAATGACAATGGTAGCGAAGCTCCCTACTTTTGTAAAAAGCAAGAAGAACCGTGAGTTAATATTAAAAATTTTGCGCAAATGGAAAGAAAAATTAGCGCAATCTGATTTTATATTACCTCCTCTGGTGGCTACAGAGCAAGTTTGCTTGTTTTTTGCCGACGATAAAGTAACTATTACCGATTATTTGAAAGATATTCCTTACAAAGTAACAGGTTCGGTGAATTATACGCAAGTATATTCCAATAAATACGGCTATCAATGGGTGTGTTTTTCTAAATACAACCGTTTAAGAAGAACATTTACCAAAGAATGGTTGGTACAAATCCCCTTTGAGGTAAAAACTATCTACCTATACCAATACTACATCTTTTTGAATGAAGCCCAAGATATACTGAGCTACTTTTTACAACATTTTTTGCAAGAAAATACGTCTAACAACTTGTTCATCAGTATCGGAGATAGGTTATATTCTGCTGAAAGTTTTTATAAAGAATCAGTTGTAGAAACATTACCCTATTAAGGAGTTAACAAATTGACAGGTTTGTAGATTGGTATTATTTTTGTAGTTTTGCACCCTAATTAAAAGAAAAAATTGCTATGGCAAACATTGAAAAGATAAAATGCCTAATTATAGGCTCAGGTCCTGCGGGCTATACTGCCGCTATTTATGCCTCTCGCGCCAATCTTAACCCTGTGCTTTATCAAGGCGAACAACCTGGCGGACAACTCACTACTACCTTTGAGGTAGAAAACTTCCCTGGCTATCCTGAGGGGGTAATGGGCAGCGAAATGATGATGCAATTAGAACAACAAGCTAAACGTTTCGGCACAGACATTCGCAATGGGTGGATTACTAAGGTAGATTTTTCGGCTCACCCACACAAAGTATGGGTTGACGACAAAGAACTCCACGCCGATGCAGTAATCATTGCTACAGGTGCTTCGGCTAAATACTTAGGTTTACCCTCCGAACAGCACTATTTGCAAACAGGAGGAGGCGTATCGGCTTGTGCTGTGTGCGACGGTTTTTTCTACCGCAATCAACACGTGGCTATTGTAGGGGCAGGCGACTCGGCTTGTGAGGAAGCGCTTTACTTAGCGAACATTTGCTCGAAAGTAACAATGCTCGTGCGTCGCGATGAGTTCCGCGCTTCACAAATTATGAAGGAACGCGTACTCAATTCACCTAAAATAGAAGTGCTTTTCAATACCGAAACTGAAGAGATATTAGGTGACGGACAAGTAGTTACGGGCATTAAAGTGCGCAACAACAAGACAGGGGAGATAAGCGAAATAGCCATCACAGGTTTCTTTGTAGCTATCGGTCACAAACCTAATACCGATGTGTTTAAACCTTATATCGATACTGATGAGGTGGGCTATATTAAAAATGTAGCGGGCACTTCGCTCACCAATGTAGCAGGGGTGTTTGTAGCCGGTGATGCTGCCGACACGCGCTACCGCCAAGCTATTACCGCAGCAGGTTCGGGCTGTATGGCAGCGTTGGACGCAGAGAAATACCTTCTTACTCTTGAATAGGTAAAAGGTAAAAGATAAAAGGTAAAAGGTAAAAAAGCGCGATGTTTAGAATAATAAACATCGCGCTTTCTCATTTGCTAATTGACTAATTTGCTAATTATTCAATTTATGGTTGATAATTCTATCCATATAGTCTTGCATAAAGGCTTTTAAATCTTTGATACCTTTTTGTATTTCGGCATTATCTTCTTTGCCCAAGAGATTGTTTTTGAGAGCACCGTCTTCTTTCTTGTACACTCCGTTTACCTTGCCTGTTTCGTCGATGATATAGATGTAATTACCTTGCATCATTTGGTACATAAGTGCATCGGAGATAAAAGCGCGAGGCGTTTCATCAGGAAGATTGGCAAACACACTGCGCCCCCAAGAGCGGAAAGGCTTATGGTAACCCATTAGGTCTACTAACGAAGGATAAATATCTATTTGCTGAGTAATATCTGAATTTATCCCCTTTGGCACCAAATTAGGGTTAGGGCTGTAGAACATAATTGCTGCTCCTTTGCCTGTAATAGGCTCTTTGTAAAGGTCGTAATAGATTTGGTTAGGGTGGTCATTGACAAAAGCAAAGATAGTATTGTTATACCAAGGTTGTTTTTTAGCACACTCAAAGAATTGTTTGAGAGCGTAATCGGTATAGCCAATACATTGGTGAATTTCTAAGTTGCCTTTAGGGAATTTGCCCTCATATTGCTTAGGAATTTGAAAAGGGTGGTGGGAGGAGAGTGTGAAAATAGTGCCTAAGAAAGGTTGTTTCTTTTGAGAATAAGTCCTGCACATATATTGGAAAAAAGGTTCGTCCCAAATTCCCCAGTGTCCATCGTCATCAGCATCGTTATTGTACTCATTTTTACCATAATAATGGTCGAAGCCTAAGATATTAGAAAAACCTAAGAATCCCATAGAACCATTGGGTGCTGAATGGAAGAAAGAGGTATCGTAGCCCATTTCTTTGGCTATTGAAACTATTGATTGCACTTTTTGTTGGGCAAAAGGCGAAGAGGTATAAGCTACCTGCATTGTGGGAATTCCTGCCAGCATTGACGACATTCCGTGTATAGACTGACGTCCTGTGCAATAAGCATTGTCGAGCACAAAAGAATGGACGGAGAGCGAGTCTAAAAAGGGAGTATACGACTTAAAGTTAGGGATATTCGTTTTGGTATTCATACAGCCCCAATACTCTTTACCAAAGCTTTCTAAAATAAAGAGAACGACATTGGGCTTGGTAGCTACTTCGCGGTTGTACTGCTTAATAGGTTTTAAACTCTCATTGATGTAGGCTTCATCTACAAAGTGATATTCCTTAAATCCTTTATTCTTACCCAAGGTGCGAATAAGGGTGAAGGGTGTGTTTAGTATAGCATCGGCCTGACCTGTGATATTGGTATGACGACTGGCATCTACAATATTAATCGGGCGTGATGAATGTTCTAAGGTTCCCCCTCTGATTCCTGTAAGCACCCCTAATCCTACTAAAACAAATACCAATACCGAAGTGATGAAGTAAGGTTTGGTAGGAAGGTGTTGTTCGGTTACTTTTACTTTTTTATAAAGAAATATCCACAACCAAATTAGGAAGATAAACAGTAAGACTACATACCAATACATTCCTAAAAAATTAAAGAGTAAAACCATTTTGTTTTGCTCGTTTTCAATTACTGCATATGAAGCACTCGTAAGTCTTGATTTGCTATAAGGATAATACAGCACATCAATAAAGTTAGTGAGGTATGCCAATCCGTTAGTAATAAAATACACATAAAACAGTGTTTTTTGATAAGTAGGCTTGGTATTAATGCGTAGAGGAAGTAGGCTTAGCAGTATAAAAAGCAAATTGACATAGCAAATAGCTGCGGTATCAAACTGTAATCCGTAGAAAGAAAGTTTAAGAAACAACAATATATTTGCCGGCTCTCCCATAAAATCGGTATTAAAAGCAAAAAACAAACCACGTGCAATGGCATAAAATAAGTATACCAAGAAGATACGGTATAAGAAAACTACATATTCTCTGATTCTCATTATATTTAATTTTAAGTGAATTGCAATAGCAGAATTATAAAGGCTAATACGCACGAAGCGATAAGTACACCACGTGCGCGTTCGTTTTCATAACGATTGATAAAAAAGAAGAAGATAGCAAGGTCTAACAGGGCTCCTAAGAGTATGAGTTTACCTAAATATCTCTTGTAATAGGCATCTTGCAAGGTAGTAGCAATACTAAATTTAGAGAAGATAAGCACATAGGCTATCACCCCTATCACATTTACAACAATACCTGCTATAAAACCAATGATTTGGTCTTTGCGCTTTTGATTTATATTTAAAAATCCCATTGCTTTAACTCTTGAATATTTTGGTGAGCTGTAAGGTCGAATTGAATAGGCACTACTGAAATATAGCCGTTTTCGAGAGCCCATTGGTCAGTATCAGTACCTTGATCTTCATTCACAAAAGTACCTGTCATCCAGTAGTACACTCTCCCTTGCGGGTTCACACGTTTGTCAAAACTTTCTATCCAGCGCGAACGTGCTTGACGGCATACTTTTACGCCTTTTATTTCTTCCTTCTTGATATTAGGTATATTCACATTCAGCACTGTTCCTTTGGGCAACCCATTAGCGAGTACTTTTTCAGCAATACTTTTGATATAAGAGCGCGCTTGCGAAAAGTCGGCATTCCAACTGGAGTCTAATAATGAAAAACCAATAGCAGGAATACCCTCAGTACCCGCCTCGATAGCAGCACTCATCGTTCCTGAATATATCACGTTGATAGAAGCATTGGAACCGTGATTGATACCACTCACACAGAGATCGGGCAGACGACCGTTCAACACTTCGTGTTTGGCTATTTTCACACAGTCGGCAGGTGTACCACTACAAGCGTATTCGCGAGTAGCTCCGTTATGTGAGGGCATAGGGTCGCAGTACATAGTAGTATCGAGGGTAACGGCGTGCCCTTTACCGCTCTGTGGCGAATCAGGGGCTACTACCACTACTTCGCCTAATTCTTTCATTATGTCTATCAGATAACGGATACCAGGAGCGGTAATACCGTCGTCGTTTGTTACTAATATTAAAGGTTTTTGCATACTAAAAAGTAAAGACGCGTTTTGTAGTCGCGTCTTTACGATGTGCAAAAGTACACAAATTTTAAATAAAAGCAATATTACATATGAAAAATATATATTTTTACATCAGTTGGATTTCATCTACAAATAGCAAGGCTGGTGTGCCTTTACCCTCGTGCCATTCAGGGATTACGGTACCTTTGAGCACTACTTTCACATAGCGAGTTTTAGTTTTAGCAAAGTTCAAACTGATAGGCACGCGCTTAATAGGGTCGGTCTTCTGCGCTATGTTCAAAGGTTGCTGAGTGATGAGCTGAAAGTTTTTGCCATCAGCAGAGCTGTAAATAGCGACTTCTGAGGCTGGGAATATCCAGTTAGGCGTATCGGCTAAGCTACCCGCTTTCAAGGTGCTTAACTCTTCTTCTCTACCTAAATCGATTACTGCTTCTACTCCCACTCGACCAGGAAAGCCTACCCAATGCCCATCGATATAAGAATCTTCACCTATTTGGGCATCTACTAAGGCAGTAGCCCCTCCGAAAGTGTATTTAGGGTTGGTTTCGGTGAGTAATTGTATAGGCTTGTAAGTAGCCTTATTAAATAACGACTGGTAGCTAAACACTCCGCTTATAGTATCTTTATGCACAGCTACTGCCTTTAACAGCACCTCGTTGCTGAGCTTGATAGGCTGGGTATAAAGCGTTTTGGTAGCATCGGGGGTAGTGCCATCGGTGGTGTAGTACACCTTGCCATCGCCTACGGTGAGGAGTTCTACCTGAATACCATCTTTCTTAGGAGCGGGCTGAATCACAGGGGTAACGCCCAAGATGTGTTTGGCATAATGATATCCCTCTTTTTGGTAGTAATTGAGTAAGTTGCCTAAACGCTTCAAAAAGTCGGCATAGTTCTTTTTCTCTGGGGCTGTCCATTGTACCTCAGCTAAGGCTGCCAAGCGAGGCAAGAGCATATACTGCGCGTGCGCAGGACTCGCGATGTACTCTGTCCATAAATTAGCTTGTGCCCCTAAGATATATTTTCCTTGTTCGGGAGTGAGTTTAGGGTCAATAGGCTCATAGTCGTACACCTTTTTCACGGGGAGGTATTCGCCTATGGACAGTGGTTCTTTACTAGGGTCTTCGCCTTGGTTATAGTCGAAATACAAACTGTAATGCGGAGTCATAATAGCGCGGTTGTGGCGTTGAGCAGCGGCTATACCTCCTTCGGTACCTCGCCACGACATTACAATTGCGTCTTGTGAAATGTTATCTCCCTCCAAAATCTCGTCCCAGCCTATTACCTCTCTACCTTTCTTCTTGAGAAACTGCTCTACGCGCGATACCACATAGCCTTGTAGTTTCTGTTCGGCAGTGTGTTCAGCGTCGCCTTTTAAGCCTAATGCTTTAATTTTAGCCTGACATTTAGGGCACTCTTTCCAACGTGTTTTAGGACACTCGTCACCTCCTATATGAATATATTTAGAGGGGAAAAGTTCGGTAATTTCGTCGAATACGCCTTCTAAGAAGTCATAAGAAGCCTCATTGCCGGCGCAAAGTACATCGTCGAACACGCCCCATTTGGTACCTACTGCACAGTCCTTGCCTGTACAACCTAACTCAGGGTAAGCCGTGAGCACAGCTAAGGTATGTCCAGGGATATCTATCTCGGGAATAATCGTAATATAGCGGTCTTGGGCGTATTTTACAATCTCTTTAATCTGTTCTTGGGTGTAGAACCCACCATAAGGTTTGCCGTCGAATTGGTGGGGTTTATCTTTGAGCAAATGCCCAATAAGCGTTTCTTTGCGTGTTGAACCTACCTCAGTAAGGCGAGGGTATTTTTTAATTTCTATACGCCACCCTTGGTCATCGGTGAGGTGCCAATGGAACTTATTGAGGTTATGAAGTGCGAGTATATCAATGTACTGCTTTATAAAATCTACTGTAAAGAAATGCCTGCTCACATCAAAATGCATTCCTCGATAGGCAAAGCGGGGCGCATCGTCTATCACAGCCGTAGGGAACGCTAAGGATTTAGGTTCTGTTACGTCAATCGACTTGCGCAAGGTTTGTATGCCGTAGAACACCGCTGCGGGACTTGCTCCATCGATAGTAATTTGCTCACTTGTTACGGTAAGTTGATAAGCCTCTTGGTTAGGTTTTTTAAGGTCGGTTTTAAGACGAATAACCTTCCCACTGTTCACATTGGGCTCAGTGGTAAGGGTGAGCCCTGTGATTTCTTTAAGATAAGAGGCAAGGAATTGGGCATTCCTTTGTAGTAAGGCATCACCTTGTGGATAGGTAATCACGGTTTGGGCATCGAGCTCAAAAGGTTTCTGATGGGTATAACTAATGGATTGTGGTAGCGGAATTACCTCGTAATGAATTACAGGCTCAGTGCTTTTACAAGCCATAAGACATAGTGTTACTAAACTAAATATAAGTTTTTTCATTGGTGGTGGTTTGATTTTTAATATTTAATAGTTGGGATATATTGTGCTCTATAGAAAGTAAAAGGCAACATAAAAGAACGTTTTATGGTGGGTGTTTCGTTGCGGTCGGTAATGATAATTTGTTTTTTGGTACTCAACGTGATTAGTAACAAGTCCTCACCTATAAATTGGGCATTGCTACGGTTTGATGAGGATAAATCTTTGGGAAGAGCTACTGCCATAGGAACTGTTACTGTTTTGCTTTGTTCATTTACTTTATACAAAATAGCTCTCGAGCCTGTATCGGAATCTGAACGCGCATTGTCAATCACTAACACCTCGTTAGGTGCTTTCGGGTTAGCACAGTGCATTCCGTGAGTAAAGTATTTTTTCTCAGGTTTTATGGTGCCATTTTCGCCTATGCGATATAGTAACTTCCCTGTTTTACCGTTAATTTTCCAAAGTTCTCCATAACGATTAAACGTCATATAGTAATTACCTTCGCTATCGTAGTTAAAAGAGTTGGCGTGTAGCCAATCTTTTTTTACTCCTTGTATTTTTATATTAGGGTCGGTAGTGGGGTCTACATAATCAAAACAACTCCATTGCTGGGTGATTTCTCCTCTTCTATTCATAATCACAAAACCATCACCTTTTACAGTATCGGTAGTTGTACCGCCTTGTGCAGTGAGGTCAAAAGTTTTATCAATATAGGTTACTAATCCTATACTGCCATCGGGCATAGGGCGACACTCGTGATGCACTTCCCGTCCGTTAAGTGCAGGAACGGTAGCAAAGTCTTTTTGAAATACTACCTCCCCAAAGAGGTCTATAATTTTAATACTTTTAGCATTGAAAGTATAAGGACTTCCAACAGGGTAAGCAGGATTGGTAAGAATGTAAAACTGCTGACGCTGTGCATCGTAATTTACGACCAAAGGCTCTTCGGGCACTTGCTCATACCATACTACTACTCCTTTAGTATCTGTCAGATAGATAGCTTTTGTACCATTCATACGGGCATTTGCAAAAAAATAACCGCCTATATCTTCTTTTAGGTCGTCTATCAGTAATGTTGCATTAGGAAGGAAAGCCTCCACACTTTTTGTTTTAAAGGTTTTTACTGCCGACTTATCTCCTTTCTCGGTAATGATTTGGCAACTGTATTGCCTATCGGGTTTGAGGAACAATAGCGTTTTACGTTCTATCCCTTTGCCCTGATAGGTATTGGTTTGCTGTACTTGTGCCGGATGGTTCACTTCCCAATAAGCTATATGGAAGGACGTTTCTCCGCTGAAAGTTGCAGTTACTTCCGCGCGAAGGTTATTCGTCTTGCTCAAAGACACCTCAAAATCGGTAAGATTACTCTGATACGGAGGGGTAAAAGGGTCTTCTTTTTTAGGGGGAATAGGGTCTTCTTTTTTAGGGATAAAAAGTTCGTCTTTTTTACAAGAAACTAATACCCCCCCTATGATTAAAAACAAAATAATAATCGATTTTCTCATATTTTAAATCTTTCTTGTTCCTATATGTTATTTCAATAAGAAAAAAGCGTTAGTCTTTATCGGGATTTACAGGCTCAATAGCATTACTAAAAGGCTCATATGTCACATAATCCCACAAGGCATAATGGTCTCTGGTAGGAATGCGGTCGCCTATAAAATCTATATTTTCTACACTGCAAAAGATACGAAAAGGATACTGTTGCCCATAGTTGAGCTCCGTATGAAGGTGTTGCACCCCATCGATGAGCCACGTAGCAATATAATGGTTATTCTGCGGATTGATAGCTAATTTAATCTGAAAAGTATGCCATTGGTCGCTGTCTATAAGCACCTCAGCATTTTGCGCCCAAGGATTATTCTGGCTGGTCATAAACACCACTACCTGCCCCTCTTTTGCGCCTAACTTCTTCCTGCGTTTAGCATCACCCGAGCCCACTTCAAAATCTATCTCGTGCCCCTCACTGTTATACAAGAAAGAGCCTATACTTGCCCAAGCACCTGTTTCCATCGGCGGAATGTAAGCGCGCCAAGTGTAAATACCTGCCCCGTAACGGTGTACTGTTTTTTGTTTTTTGCGTTGTTCAGTATGAGCTTTCGTCCATATTTTCAGTGCCCAGCCATCTTCGGCGTAAGAATCACTTACCACTTTGGCATAAGTTTCTTTGTCCTTCCCCTGTGGGTAATCCTCGTCCTGATTACCTAATAACCAACCGTCAAGCGTTTTAAAATCCCATCGCATCACTTTGGTTTTATCAATGGTTACCTCAGGAATATCACTTGATTGTTTGCTACAGCTTACAAAAGCTGTCCAACACACTGCCATTAAAAATAGATTTACTCGTTTCATATGCTTTTATTTTTTCGTTTTTGCTTTATTTAAAATTCTCTTTTGCTTTATTGTTTCTTCGTCTTTTCTTCGTCTTTCCTTCGTTGTTTCTTCGTTCATTATTCGTTATTGCATCGCTACACTCCACCTTTTCCGTCATACTCCCCCCTAGTGCCTATGACCTAAGACCTCACACTTCCCCATTTACTAATTTTCTAATTTACTAATTTCCTAATTATCCCTTCTCCTTTTCCGTCATACTTCCCCTAGTGCCTATGGCCTAAGGCCTAGTGCCTATTCCCTTTTCTTTCGCCTCGAAACCCTGTTTTTGCCGTTTTTTGCTTTGTTGTATTACAGTATTAATCAATTACTTACATACCCTTTCTATACCAATCGTCCAAGATTCGTATAAGCTTCCTATAAGCTCTCTATAAGCTAACCACACCCATCTTATACCCTTTTTTCACCAAAACCTCTCTCAGCTCCCTTCCGAACTTTTCCGATATCTTCCGAAAAGCTCAAAGCTCTTTATCCTAATTATTTCTCATTTTTCACTATACAAACTGGTGTGAGGGTTGTAATGAATACCGTTTTAACTAACAACAAAGCAATTCTATTAATATTCTATAAAGGTAAATAATTACAACCCCTTTACCAGCCATTTATAAAAGCAATATGTAAGTCTCGTTTTATTAGCGAGGTTTATAAGAATAAGGATATGGTTGATAAGTTACATAATCCCATAAGCCTACAACATCTTCTGTAGTAGGACGTTCTCCTAAAAAGTCTAGGTTCTCTACACTACAAAATATATGAAATAATTTTTCTTGCCCATAGTTTAGTTTTGACTTATAACGGTCTACTCCATCTATAGCCCAAGTAATGATATAGTTCTGACCATTAATAGCTTGATTTATTTCCAATCTTATCTGAAAAGTATGCCACGATCCTTTATTTCTCTCATCAACTGTAACAATCTCAGTATCGTGATGTAGTTCTGGATTATTTTGGCTTGTAATATAAGCTATCAACTGATTGTTTTTCGTTGCGTGAGCTTCTTCTCTTTTTTTAATAGTCCCTGAACCAACCTCAAAATCTACTTCGTGTTGGTCATCGTTATAAAGCCAAGAACCTACGCTCACTCTTTCACCAATATTCATTGTAGGAATGAAAACACGCCAAGTGTAAATCCCTGCACCAAACATTTGTTCTGTCTTTAATTTTTTCCGCTCTTTTGTCCCTGCTTTTGTCCATATCTTCAAAGCCTTACCATCGTCACAACCATCTTTATAAACTGATGAACAATGGTCTACATTCTTATTAGGTTCTTGGTTGGCTAAAACCCAATCTGAAAGAGGATAAGAACCAAAGTGCCATCTGTAAGTTCCAACAGGATTATCAGGCTTAGGGTCAGGTGTAGGCTTAGGTGTAGGAACTACAGCTCCACTATTGGGCGTATACTTAACATTATCCCATACACCCGTTGTAGGAGTGGTAGCAGGTCTATCACCTACTTTTGGTAAGTTCTCTACACTACAAAAGATATTGAAAAGGTTGTCTTGACCATAATCAAGTGTTCCTTCCAATTTATCCTTTCCTTCTCTTCCATCTACTGTAAGGATAGCGTGATAATTACCATTCACTAACTTCAATTCTATCTTAAACCTATGCCAATCTTGTTGAGTAATAGCTATCTTTTTAGTTGCCATTCCATAACCACCCAATTCTGCTATTACTTGATTATCAGTAAGTCTCATTTGAGAGCGTTCCGCATTCTTTCCTGAATAGACTTTGATAGCCAATTCGTGACTGTCATCTTTGTAAAGAAAGCAATTCACACTTGTTTGGGCTCCTTTCTCCAATTTAGGAACATACAATCTCCACTCATATACTCCTGCTCCATATTGTCTTACAGTTTTGAGTTTGTTGCGTTGCAAAGTATTCACCTCTGTGTGAATAATAAGTCCACCGTTTGTACAGCCAGGGCTATGTTGTATCTTATAGCAATTAGGCTTACTGTTCTGATTGGCTTCTATCCAATCGTTAGAAGGAGCATCAAACTCCCAAAACATTACCCCTTTTTGAGCCTGTTGTGCAGCATTAAGCGATTGTCCATCGCTTGATGTAGTTGTTGCGTTGCGGGTAGTTTCCTCAGAATCTATCTTACAACCAACATAGATGAACAAGGTCATCAATGAAAAAATAAATGTTTTTTTCATACTAAAATCATTAAGTTGTATGCTTTATTCTTAGTTTCCTATTTAAGAAAAAGAGGCTGTCTCGTTGTTGGAGGTGAGACAGCCTCAGAAAAATCAATTTGCCATTTATAGATAAACATCGATTACTACTAATAGGCGGTATATTCAATAAAGTTGAAAGTAGCGCTATATTTTTTTGTAGGATCTTTCAGTTCATTACCTGGTAACCAATCACCTCTATTAGATTCGGCACTGATACCTAATTCAAACTTAAAGTCATCTTCACCAAAGTTAGTTTTAAGTGTTTGTATTGGTTTATCATCTAAATAATATACCGCTACATATTTATTACCTGCTTTTTTCAATTCGATGGTGAATTTATAATCTTTATTAAGTTGTAAGACTTCTTTATAGCTTGACAATCCAGGCTCAGCAGAAGCGATAAACAAGAGCATTTCACCTTGTTTAGCACCGAGGCGAGTGCGATCTTCATCTTTTCCGTAACGAGCTACCATTTGGAACAAACGTTCTACAATTTTTGGGGTATCGGTATAGAAATAGAGAATCATTCCCATTTGTATTTTAGCTGGCTCGTTTACTTCTGGCAAACGAATAGAGCAAGTGTATTTACCATATCCTACTTGAGGTTTGTAATATGCTTTTGATACATTGCAATAGGAATTAGTGGTAAGGATTAATTTGCCGTTATCCAATTTGCTAAAGGCAGATCCGTCAGCTCCTACATTTGTCCATTTACCCCAATCATTAGGGAAAGTATTGAAATCCCAACGTTTTGCTTCTCCTTTATCGGGTTCAGGGGATTCGTCTATTGGATTTGTTTGTGTAGAAGGTTCTACGGGGGCTATAGAGTAAGAATAGGGGGTATAAGTTACATAATCCCACAAGCCATAGTTCTCTTGGTAAGGCCAGTTATCACCTATAAATTTAAGATTTTCTGTACTGCAAAAAATATAGAAAGGGTGTTCTTGCCCATAAGTGAGTTGCTGAGCGGCACACTTTACATCATCAATAATCCAAGTAGCAAAATACTTATTGCCTACTAATTGTAAATCAATTTTAAAGGTATGCCAAGTATTCTTTTTGATTTTTACTTTTTGTTGGACAAAGGGGTTATCTTGACAGGTGATATAAGCAATCACTTCGTCATCAGTAACACCCAAAGTTTCACGTTCCTTAGCGGTACCAGAGCCTACCTCGAAGTCCAATTCGTGTTTATCGCTATTCCACAACCAAGAGCCTATGCTCACACGTTCAGTAGCTCCTAAATCAGAGATATAGGTACGCCAGGTATACAGCCCAGCACCGTATTGTTTTTTGGTTTTGAGCTTTTTGCGTTGTTGTGTATTGGCTTCGGTATAGATTTTCACTACTTTACCGTCTTCGGCTTGTGTATTGCTTTCGAGAGAGGTTTGTGAAATATTGGCATTTTCATCTTGACTGGCATTGACCCAATCGTCGGCATTATCAAAGTTCCACTTCACTTGTTTAGCAGTAACCAAACTGCCTTCTTGTGGAGTTCCTATCTCACTGCGTGGGTTATCGTTAAAACGCCCATCTGCATCGCTTTTGTCGCAGCCTATCATACTAAGCATCGCAACAGCCATCAGTATTGGTTTTGTATAGGTTTTCATATGAGTTTACATTTAAGAATTATTGTTCTCTAAACGAACGGTTGTTTTGTAAATCAGTATATTTGTTGCTATAGACCCCTGGTATAGGATAATAACGACGCATATCATACACTTTTAGAGGATTGTTAAACTTCGGATAAACTCTCCATTGAGGGCTTAAATCATAAGGGGTTTTTACTACATTAGGGTCTCTTCTCGCATTGAGATTGGTTTGTTTAATTTCTAATTTTTGTTTGATTGTATCCATATATTTATCTAAACGATCTTTCCACAATCCCATACGAATAAGGTCAATACGGCGCAAGCCTTCCATATTGAACTCGAACAAACGTTCATCGCACAATTTACTACGCATTTCTTCTTTAGAAGCAAAGTTAGCCAAAGTATAATTGTGAGTAGTGCCTTGAAAAGCTCTTTGACGTATTTGATTAATCAAATCTACCGACTCTTGATTAGGACCATTAAGTTCGTTTAGAATTTCAGCTTTACAGAGCAGTATATCAGCATAGCGCAACAAAGGCAAATTGTTAGGTGTGTTATAATTATAAGTACCTGCTTTTTCGTAGAAATACTTATCAGTATACACATTCGCAAGCTCTGTAATACGAGGACTTGAAGTTTCATTATTAAGCGTACCCATTTGGGTTAAGGTAGGAGCTACATATTTCTGATTGGCATCGTTGATATTCAAGAATTCACCTTTTATAAATTGAGTTAGGCGTTCATCACTATTATCAAATTGCCAATAGAGTTCTAAAGGTACATTGAAAATATCCCAACCTTTGTTATAATCCCAAGAGGTAAAGTACAAAGCTAAATCGGAAGCACCTGAAGGTACAGTTTCACTACTTCGTACTGCAAAGATAATTTCGCTGTTGTACAAAGAAGCACGGGAGCGAGGGTTGAAAGGGTCAAAAGGGTGTGCTAGTAGGGTGTATTTTCCTGTAGCAATTACTTGGTCAGCGTATACTAAAGCGGCTTGCCAAGCAGCGGTAGCGTCACTTCCTTCTTCGCGCAATCTACCTGCTTTACGCATATATAAACGCATTAAATAACCATAAGCAGCTCCTTTGGTAGGGCGACCAGCATCACTTCCATTTATACTCCATTCTAAAGGTAAATTGTTGGTGGCAATCAATAAATCTTGTTCTATTTGGTTTTCTAGCTCCTCTACAGTTGCTAAAGTAGGATTGGCAGTAGTAGCATAGTAGCCATTGGTAATAAGAGGCACGCGGTAGAAAGTGTTTGTGAGCTGATAGTAGGCGAAAGCACGCATAAAATGTGCTTCGGCTAAGAGCTCAACTTTCTTATCGGCAGTTTTAAAACGAGATTCAGGCATTATTGAGATGTTGTCAATAGCAGTATTAGCACAACCTACCATTTGGAAGTTGCCGTTGTAGCTTGACAATAACTGAATATTTCCAGTAAGACCATTATTATTCAGGATTTCAAAGTCATTACCTTCTTTGAACCCGTCATCAGTAGAAAGGTCGTTGATGTAGAAAGTGCTTGGGTGAGTAGCGGAGTTCAAGTATCTGTAAATACCATTTACACCCTCTTGAGCATTTTCTTCGGTAGTATAGGCGTTATCGGCATTGTAAACAGAAGTCAGATCTTCTTTTAGTTCACAAGCAGTAAGTGATAGGCCTAAAACACCTACTAATGTATATATTTTGTAATTCGTTTTCATTTTCCTTCTGTGTTAAAAAGTTAATTTCACTCCAAAGTTAATGGTTCTGTAAGCAGGATAAGAGTTTAAATCTAATCCTTGTGCAATAGCACTGCTACCATTGGTACTGATATCGGGGTCGAAACCTTGGTATTTAGTGAAGGTAAGCAAGTTTTGACCTCCTACAAACATACGCATTGTTTTAAGGGTTTTCATATTCCATTTGCTACCATTGAAGGTATAACCCAATTCGATGTTGCGGAGTTTTACAAAATCGGCATCTTCTACGAAACGAGAATTTACATAAGAACCATAAAGTAATCCGTCATTCTTTTGATAACCATTACGAGGTACACTATTAGAAGCGTGAGCACGTGTCCAACGGTCAGAAGATGCTGCCAAACGGTTGTTATCTTCCAAATAGATACGTGTAAGATTGAGCATCTTAGCACCTAATGAGGCTTCAAAAAAGAAAGAAAAGTCAAAATCTTTATAAGTGAAGCTATTGTTGAGACCTATGATAGTTTTAGGAATACCTGTACCCAATACCGTACGGTCGTTTTCGTCTATTTTACCATCGCCATTAAGGTCTTTAAACTTAGGATCACCAGGCACAGATTTGATTTGAGGTTCATATCTTTCTCCTTGCTGAAGGATGCCATCGAATACATAACCGTAAATAGCACTAAGAGGCTCTCCTTCTTTGAGCATCATATATTCTTTTTCTTCATAAGAACCGTGAGGGCGTATGTATTGAAAACGAGGTTTTCCGTTGTTTAGTTTCAAAACCTCACTGCGGTTATGAGAGAAGTTAAATGCTGTAGTCCAGACAAAATCGTTTTTATTGATATTGGTAGATTTAATAGCCACTTCAAAACCTCGGTTTTCGATCTCACCATCGTTTACCATCATTGCGGTATACTCAAAACGGCGACCGTCATTCACATAGTTAGGGAACCCTCCTGAAGGGTGAATAGGGTCAGGGTTTAACAAGTCGTGAGTGCGTTTGATATAATAATCGAAGCTGGCTTCTACTCTACCAACCACTAAATCGATACCGGCATTCCATTGTGCGGTAGTTTCCCAACGTAATGTAGGATTGTAAGGGTTAGAAGGGTACATACCTTTAGTTCCTTCAGAACCCCCTATATACACATCGCGTACAGAGTATTGGTATTGTGATAAACCAAAGCGGATACCATCATTACCACTAAGCCCATAGCTAGTACGCAATTTAATACGGGAGAAAAGAGGTTTAGCAAATTCCATAAACTCCTCTTCTCCTAAGTGCCAAGCGATAGACCCCGCAGGAAATATACCCCAACGATAGTCAGCACCAAACACTGATGAACCATCGGCACGAACTGAAGCGTTGATAATATAACGGTTATTGAAGATGTATTCGGCACGACCAAAAACAGAAGCCTTCTTGATAGAGGATTCACCTGAACCTATCCAATCTAAGTGTTGGGCAGCTCCAATATTTTTGAAAGAGAATACATCGGAAGCAAAACCATAGGCTTGCACTTCATCTCCTTTACCTCTTTGATAAATGTAGGAAGTACCTGCGGTTACTTTTACATCGTGTTTACCTTCCATTTTAGGGTGATAAGTAGCCACACCTTCTATTTGGTGTTTTACGTTTTCTTCGTGACTGAGGAATGCTTGCCCTTTGTAAGACTGACCTATAGAAGTAGAACGGTCATAATACTTTTCAGTTTTTAAATGATCATAAGCATAGGTATAACGACCATTGATAGTAAGTGAAGGCAACAAATCAATATCGGCATAAGCGGTTGCATACATTGTATTAAAATGGCGATAGAGTTGTGCTCCGCTCATTTCTTCGAATACAGCCGGACGACGTGCTTTAATGCCAAAAACATCATATCCTTCTTTGTTTTTCCAAGGTTCCAAATTAAAAATGCGGTACATAATATTTTTATCAGAAGAGATAGTACCCATATCTAAGAATTTCTTTTTAGATTTGGAAAAACTCATATTAGCGCCCGCTCTTACTTTCGGACTTATCTTGTACTGCAAATTGATGCGTCCTCCATAACGATTATAATCGGTATTGAGCAGAATACCAGGTTCGGTAAGGTAGTTACCTGACATAAAAGCAGATAAGCGGTCAGTACCTCCTGATACAGAAAGTTGATGCAATACAGTAAAGGCATCGTGAGTGGTTTCTTTGAGCCAATCGGTACCTTTACCGCGATAGGTAGCTTGTTGAGCTGTCCATCGATTGTATTTTGCTAATCCTGTTTCATCATATAAGCGGCGGGTAAGTGCTATGGTTTCTCCAGCATCGAGCAAATCCCAAGGATTGTACATATTCTTATAAGAAGTTTGGTTAGAGTACTCTACATTAAAGCTACCTTCTTTACCTTTTTTAGTAGTAATAAGGATAACCCCGTTAGCACCACGAGCTCCGTAAATAGCAGTAGTAGAGGCATCTTTTAAGATTTCGATTGATTCGATGTCGTCTATACTGATTTGCGACATATTATCTGTTTGGAATCCATCGATAACATAAAGTGGTTCGTTATCGGCACTTACTGAAGAAGCGCCACGTACACGGATAGATACATTACCACCAGGCTCGAGTGAGTTTTGGCGCACTTGTACTCCTGAGGCACGACCCTTTAACATCTGTGACATATCGGCTACTACCCCTGCTTTTACATCATTGGTTTTGATGGAGGTAATAGCACCTGCTAAATCACGTACTTTGGTAACGCCATAACCTACGACCACTACTTCGTCTAACTTTCTTTGCTCTTCGGCAAGAGCAATATTCAAAGGTGAAGGTGTATTGGCGGTTACTTTTACATTTTGAGTTACATAACCCATAAATGAGACTTCTAAGGTTTGCCCTACCGATACCTCTATGGTATACTTACCGCTCATATCGGTACTGACACCCTTACTAGTTCCTTTAATTACTACCGAAGCACTCATTAGGGGCTCTTTGGTAGTAGCATCGCTGACAGTTCCACGGATAGTGCGTTGTTGCGCATAGCTCCAACTCACTAATAAGAACAACAGAACTGATAAAAATAGATTTCTTTTCATACAATGGTTGTTTGTTCGTTTGTTTTCGTATGGTTTTGATGGTTCAAAAGTACAAAATAGTTGAAAAAAAGGAGGTTTAAAATCGTCTATAAAAGGTTTAAAATCGTCTAATGAGTTTTAAGATATTCATAATCAAAGGCTAAAAAGAAGCTCTAAGAAAGTAATAAAAAGAAAAATAGCCTATAACAAATAGAAAAAAGATAAAAACAAAAGAATAAAAGATAAAAAAAGCCCCCAAAAAGGGGGCTGCGCAATTTAAAAATATATTACAATGCCGAGAAAAATCTCGTTATTCTTATCCACACTTACAATCAGTTCCTCCTCCACAACTTTTCTTTTTCTTTTTAAAAAAAAGTGTTTTTACGAGATAGCCCACTGCTATAACAACTAATATATAAGCGATGATTTCTTGTGTATTCATAGAAATATCTATTTATTGAGTAATTCAAAAGCTACATTTATTTGTGCTTCTACCGCTATTTTGCCTATTGCTAAGGTGTCGTCGTTAGCTTCCGCTCCGCTACTACCTAAACTCACTTTACTGGATCTGAAAGTAGGTTGTACATCGTTAAAGTTTGATGAAAGTTCTTTAACAGCAATGGCTTTGCCTATATTTTGGTCTAAACTTACCGCATAGAGCAATGCTTTTTTACGAGCATCTTCAATGGCAGCTACACGAGCATCTTGCAAATGCTTTTCTTTATTCTTCACATCGAAACTTACACTGTTGATACGGTTTACGCCTGCATCAAAAATAGCGTTCATCAAACTATCGTATTTGCTAATATCTTCTAATTTGATAGTAATATTTTGTAAAACGCGATATTTATTAATCTTGTTATAATCGTCTTTATAAAGTGAAACATAGCTGGTTTGGAAGTTTTCCTTTGGCAGTTCTTTACTCAAAGTCTCCAAGACCTTGGCTACTTCTTCACTGTTTTTTTGTCGCAAATTTTTAAGGTCAAGTCCTTCTCTTTCTATACTGATAGAGATGTTTACGACATCGGGGGTAACATATACAATGCCTTCACCTACCACTTGCACCGAAGGCGTTTGGGTTTGTGCTATTGCCATTGTAGAGACTAATGAGAATAATAAAATGTACTGTTTCATATGTTTGTTTTTAGTTTATTATATGCAATTTATATGCCAAAGGTGCGAGGTTGTAGCACAATAGGCAAGCGGATAATTTGGAAATTAGCTAATAGTTAATGATTAATGGTGAATGGTTAATTTGGGAGAGGACTATACAAAGCTTATAGGATAGATGGACGAAGAGTGGCTCTACAGTGGCTCTACAGTGGCTCTACAGTGGCTCTACAGTGGCTCTACAGTGGCTCTACAACGGAGACTAACCAAAGATTAACTGAATACTAAGTGAATACTGATTGAGTTTAGAATGTTACTAATACCAATCAAGGGTTGAATTAACCTATTGATTATAAATATCCCCCTTACAATACCTTTCTCTCGCTGGCTATCTTCAAAGGGAGACCGTGCAAAGCACACGGGGAGATAGAAAATTAGCAAATGAAACAGGAAATTAATTGAAGAAGCTCGGAGGCACAAGCTACAAGAAACGCATTGGCGGAGGGATTCATTTAATTCACGGATTTTAGTAACAAGTTGCTTAGATTTTACAAAGACATTCTTCAAAAGAATACTGTAAATCAGAATTATATATAGAAATGATATTAACTTTTAATTTTGTATGTTTGCTATAGTAAGAATTTTTCCTATTAGCCTATTTGTTAATTATTTCGTACCTTTGCCCCCTCGATAGATAAAACAATGAACACACAACAAAAAATCATCATTTATAAGACCGACGACGGTAAGGTGAAAATCTCTCTTTTTGCCAAAGACGGCTCGGTATGGTTGAACCAAAATCAGCTTGCTGACCTTTTTGACACCTCTGTTCCTAATATCAGTATGCACATATCTAATATACTAAAGGATAATGAATTATCTCCAGATTCAGTTATTAAGAATTACTTAACAACTGCCTGTGACGGGAAGAATTATGAAGTTACTTTTTACAGTTTGGATATGATTCTGGCGATTGGATTCAGGGTACGCAGTAAGCGAGGAGTTCAGTTTAGGCAATGGGCAAACCAGTACTTGAAAGAATTTATGGTGAAGGGATTTGTGATGGACGATGAACGGCTGAAAAACCCCGATGGGCGACCTGATTATTTCGACGAATTACTCGCCCGTATTCGCGACATTAGAGCTTCAGAAAAACGCTTCTACCAAAAAATAAGAGACTTATTTATGCTCAGTAGCGATTATGATAAAACCGATAAGGCGACCCAGATGTTTTATGCACAAACTCAAAATAAAATTCTATATGCTATCACAGGTCAAACGGCTGCTGAATTGATTGTCAGTCGTGCTGATGCTTCGCAAAACAATATGGCACTTACCTCGTGGGAGGGAAACATTGTGAGGAAAGGGGATATTTACATAGCTAAGAATTACCTTACTGATGATGAGATTGATAGCTTAAATCGCTTTGTAATGGTATTCTTGGAATCGGCGGAATTAAGAGCTAAAAACCGACAAGACATTACTATGGATTTCTGGCGTGAGAACATCGATAGGATTATTGAATTCAACGATAAAAAAGTACTAAAAGGCAATGGCTCAGTGAGCAACGAACAAATGAAAACGATAGTGAGAAAAGTGTATGACGAGTTTGAAGTGAAACGGAAACAATATGATGCTCAGCAAGCTGACTTAGAAGATTTGAAAGAAATAGAAGAGTTAGAAGCGCATATAAAACTGCTAAAATAAACAAATGAAAACCAAAGAGATACTTATAAAGGGTGCGAAATTGCACAACCTTAAAAATATAACTGTAGGAATTCCTCGTAATAAGTTAGTGGTGATTACAGGACTTTCGGGCTCGGGCAAATCATCATTGGCGTTTGACACGCTTTACGCCGAAGGACAGCGCCGTTATGTGGAGAGCCTGTCGTCGTACGCGCGTCAGTTTTTGGGTAAGTTAGACAAGCCCAAAGTAGACAATATCATAGGGATTGCGCCAGCCATTGCTATTCAGCAGAAAGTAAACACCTCGAACCCACGTTCTACTGTGGGCACTTCTACCGAGGTGTACGACTACTTGAAACTGCTCTTTGCTCGTATCGGGAAGACGTATTCGCCAATTTCGGGACAAGAGGTGAAAAAACATACAGTTACCGATGTGGTAGATGCAGTGATGCGCTATCCCGAAGGCACAAAACTGTTGCTTTTAGCCCCTGTGAGTATCCCCAAAGACCGTACCGTAGAGCAAGTGCTCAAACTCCTATTACAACAGGGCTATGCACGCATTCTATACAAAGAAGAAATCATCCGTATTGAGGAAGACAACTTGCCTAAGAATCTCGACAATTTCCAATTGGTAGTAGATAGGGTGATTGTGCGTCACGACGAAGACTTTCAGCACCGCCTTGCCGATACGGTAGACACGGCTTTCTTTGAAGGGAAAGGTGAATGCTACATTCAAGAAATGGACGGAGTGGTACAAACGCATTTCAGCAATCGGTTTGAGTTGGACGGTATCACTTTTTTAGAGCCTAACGTACACTTGTTCAGCTTTAACAACCCTTATGGGGCTTGCCCAAAATGCGATGGTTATGGTGATACTATCGGACTTGATGAAGACCTTATCGTACCTAACAGAGGTCTTTCGGTCTACGAGAATGCTATCTATCCCTGGCGTGGCGAGACGATGAGTTGGTTTCGTGACCAATTGGTGAATAATGCCTATAAGTTCGATTTTCCGATACACAAGCCTTGGTTTGAGCTCACCGATGAGCAGAAACAATTGGTTTGGGACGGTAACAAGTATTTCACAGGACTCACCGATTTTTTCAAAGAGTTAGAAGACAAAAGTTACAAAATACAAAACCGAGTGCTCTTGGCACGCTATCGCGGAAAAACGCGTTGTCACGAATGCCACGGAAAGCGTTTGCGCAAAGAGGCTAACTACGTGAAAATAGCAGGGAAAAGCATTTCGGACTTGGTAGAATTGCCTATTGAAGAACTACAAGTCTTTTTCAAAGAACTCAAACTCACCGACTATGAGCAAGAGGTAGCCAAACGATTGCTTTTAGAAATTAACAACCGCTTGCAATTCCTCACCGATGTGGGCTTAGGTTACTTAACGCTCAACCGAAAATCGAATACGCTCTCAGGAGGGGAAAGCCAACGCATTAACTTAGCGACCTCGTTGGGAAGTAGTTTGGTAGGCTCTATGTACATACTCGATGAGCCCAGTATAGGTTTGCACCCGCGCGATACCGAACGACTGATAAGCGTACTAAAATCCTTGCGCGACTTAGGCAATACGGTGATTGTGGTGGAGCACGACGAGGATATTATGAAAGCTGCCGACTACATCATCGATATAGGTCCTGAAGCGGGTACGCACGGTGGCGAAGTAGTAGCGACAGGCACTTACAACGAACTTCTAAAAGCCAACACCCTTACGGGGAAATACCTCAGTGGGCGCTTAACAATTGAAATACCCAAAAAGCGACGCACTTCGCCTCACTACATCACTTTGGTAGGCTGTCGCGAGAACAACCTTAAAAATATAGATGTTACTTTTCCTTTGGATATGCTCACGGTAGTTACAGGGGTATCGGGTAGTGGAAAATCGACTTTGGTGAAAAAACTGCTCTACCCTGCCATTCAGAAAGAATTGGATTTAGGCGGAGAGAAAATCGGTCAGTTTACCAAAATAGAGGGTAAATACAAGCACTTGCAAAGTGTGGAGTTTGTAGACCAAAACCCTATTGGAAAATCTACCCGTTCAAATCCTATTACCTATATTAAGGCTTACGACGATATTCGCGCCCTCTTTGCAAATCAGAAGTTGGCAAAGATGCGGAATTTCCAATCTAAACATTTCTCATTCAACGTTGATGGGGGTCGTTGTGAAGTATGTAAAGGAGAGGGTGAAGTAACCATAGAAATGCAATTTATGGCTGATGTGCACCTCACTTGTGAGGCTTGTGGAGGCAAACGCTTCAAAAAAGAAGTGCTTGAAGTGATGTACGAAGGCAAAAACATAGATGACCTGCTGAACACTACTATCGATGATGCCATAGCCTTCTTTCAAAAGCACAAACAAACCAAAATAGCCGAAAAGCTAAAACCTTTGCAAGATGTAGGTTTGGGGTATGTAACACTGGGGCAGTCCTCCTCTACTCTATCGGGTGGGGAAGCCCAACGGATAAAGTTAGCCTCGTTTCTATCGAAATCGGACAGTAAAGAAAAGGTGCTTTTCATCTTCGATGAGCCTACTACCGGTTTGCACTTTCACGACATTCGCAAGCTCTTAGACTCACTGCAAGCCCTCATAGAAAAAGGGCATTCGGTAATTATTATAGAGCACAATGTAGAGATGATAAAATCGGCTGACTACGTGATAGATTTAGGCTTAGAAGGCGGTGCTAAGGGAGGTAATCTCATAGCAACGGGTACGCCCGAAGAAATCGCTAAAAACAAAAAGAGCTACACAGGAAAATACTTAAAACTGAAATAAAAAAGAGTTCGGTATTTTTACCGAACTCTTTTTTATTGATAATCCTAATAATAAACTACGCTTGACGAAGTTGTTTTTCCAAAGCAATAGCTTTAGGGAAAAGGATATTGTTTTCGAGGTGGATATGACGATTTAAATCGGTTTCAAACTCTTGCAACATTTGATACGTTACCTTGTAAGTATTACAAGCGTCGGCAGGAGGCGTATAGTTATTGGTAAGCTTTACTATTTCCTCGAAACGCTCACCTTCTGCACTGTGTTCGTGCATCATCATTGCGATAGGGTTCTCTACCGTACCGAAAGGTATATCGCCAAGAGGTTGCCCTGATTGTTGTGCTTTTACGAGGCTTTCGATAAAAGGGAAAAGCACTCCTTCTTCTTTTTTAAAATGCGACTCGAGGTCACGAGCACTCTCATTAAAAATACGATTGATTTCAAAGAGTTCAGGGTGACGCTCGCCGTGCACACGACATAGCTTATCGAGAAACTGCAAGAGCATAGGGGTTTTGTCGTGCACGTATTGGTGATGAATGCGCACAATATAGTTGGCAAGCAAGTCGAGAGGCCAATCGCGTACATCGACCTCGTTACCATTGCCTTTGGGGAGTGCTTCTAACTCGCTAATAAGCGCGTTTTTCTCTACTCCTTTTTTCTCACAGGCTTCGTCGATAGTACGACCGCCTTTGCAGCAAAAATCAATACCGTGTTTTTTAAATATAGCGGCAGTGCGAAAATCGTCGGCTACGATTTCGCCAATGGTTTTGTTTGTTGTTATACTCATAATGATTTAATTTGAGAGGGCAAAGGTACGAAAAGTATCCGGATAATAAAAGTGTATTATATCTTTTTTTTATTATACAAATACTATACCTTAGGAATAAGGTAGTTTTTGCTTTTAACATTCCTTTTACATTAACAAATATTTAAGACCTTCATTTTAACATTAAGAAGGTACTTAAATCCTTTTATCGTTCTAAAATGAATAAAGAAAAAAGTGACACAATAGCTTTTTTATAAGGATTTCGGGCATTTTAAAGAAGATAATATTGTCTTAAAAGGGCAAAAATAAAACTTTAACATTCTTTGCGTTATTCTCGGGATTTTAACATTTTCTTTGCGTTTTATCTGTTAAAAACAGTTTTTTAACAGATAAAACGCAGTGTTTTTAAAGATTTAGTGTGTAATTATTAACAGTAAAATAAGAATTTCAGCGACGATAGTTATATTTTTTTGCATATTTTTTTGAATATTTTTTGGTAGTTACATTTTTTAACGTATCTTTGTGCCATCAAAAAAGATAAGAGACTTTTTCATAACCAACAACAAAGAAATAAACAAACTACAAGTTGTGTATAAAAACAAGAATGTAATTGTAAACAAAAAGTTTTTTTCATAATTTTTATTTTTAAGTTTTCTTTTTTATTATTAAATTCAAGAGGCTTCTAAGGGGTTAGAAGCCTCTTTTTATTTGAGCCGGCCGACCGTAGCACGGCAGGCACTTTAATTAGGCAAATACAATTTGAGGCGAATTTGGGCTAAAGAGTGAAACTATGCCTCAGAAAAAGTAGTAGCACGACGGACAATTGATTTCAGAATTGGAGTGCTTGAAAGATTATACATAAAAAACCGTTATAAGCTATACTTATAACGGTTTTTTATAATTATTATTTTAAATATTTAATTCTTATGGGATAGGAAATGGTGTATAACCATTATTTTGCAAACCTCTGAAATTAGAGGTTAATTCACCACTCCAAACTGTTTTATAGGCTTGTATACTTGAAGCTGGAACATATAGTACTAAGTTTTGAGCAGTTCTTATACCTCCAAAACTACTATCAACAGCAGGAGGAGTTGTAGCTCTACAAGTTACTTTTACAAGGCTTGTACCTGAAAAAGCAGCTCTTCCTATTTTTTGTAAAGTAGCAGGAAGGTCTACTTCTTTTAATTGTGTATTTTGATCGAAAGCTCGTTGTCCTATAATTTTCACATTAGACATTTCTACTCTACGTAAATTGAAAGTTCTTTGAAATGCGTTTAATTCTATTTCTTCTACATTATTTAAGTTGATACTTTCCATCACACTTTGATCTTTAAAGGCTTCTGTAGCTATTTTCTTTACATTTGCAGGGATAATAACTGCTCCTGTAAGTGTTACTCCAGCTTTCACACCTTTAAGTACATCTCCTTCGATAATAAAGTTAGAGGTATCTACTTTGCTTACTGTAATAGTTAGGCTAAGTTCACGACCTTTACCGTTATCACCATCGCTATTAGTGAGTTTAAATGTAAAAGTACCTTCTTTTTTACCTGTTACTTTTATACCTGTAAAATTACCATTAGAAAGTTCTTTTCCTACACCGTCTAATTCTTTTGCATACTCAACAGTGGCAATATCATTATTTACACCTTCGAAAGTAAAGGCATTGTTATAGATATTGGCTAAATCAATACGTTTGGTTTGTCCAACTCCTACTTCACCGCTTTGTACTGCAAGGAAAGGAGCTCGTACGTGTACAATAAAACTTCCTTGGGGAAATTCACCTTTATCGTTTTTCTCACCTGCAGTATCTTCAAAGTATACTTCACCAGTTAGTCCCTCGCCTATTCCTGTTACAAAAAATCTATTTCCATCTTTGCGTACTTGTGCTAAAGCAGTGGAAGTAGATCTTATATTTACTTTATCTATAGTACCATTATATTTCTTTAGCAAATTTGTAACTTCTACTTCTACGTCTCTATCAACAAATACGGTTTTACCCAAAACGGCTATACCTCTATCTGTTTTCATTTCGTCTTTTACAGTTACATTGATATAGGCAACTCCACCAGTTTTACTTTCTATTTTCACACGGGTTTCACCTACTTTACCGCCTACTTTTTTGCTAGAAATAATAACATTAATATCTCTTCCCATATTGGCGATAGCCACGTCTACATCTTCAGATTCGGGCTTTAGGATACCGTCGGGGGCAGTTACTTTCACGGTTGTTTGCCCTCCTAAGTTAAGGGTGACAGCCGTTTTCTCTAATATGATATTAGAGTCTCCCTCTTTATCGTCTTTTTTGCAGCTGAACAGGGTTGCTGAAGTCAACACTAATAAAGCTAACATCATTAGTCTAGTTTTCATTGCTAAATACATTTAATTAAATTTCGCTACAAAAATAGGTATTTTTACAATACAAAACAAACTTTTAGAGATAATATTATCTACTATTTTGTGTCATTTGTAACATTTTATGTTTAAACATCTGACAATCAGGTAACTTTATAAGAATTTTATTAGAGTAAAATTATTGTTTAATAAGAGAAGTATAGGTTAAACGTATGAGGTTTTCTTTAAAGAAAATCAAACAAATAGGTAGGAAGCTACCCAGAAAGTCTTTCAATTGACAATTGATAATTGATAATTGACAATTGATAAATGTGATGTGTACGGATTAGCAACTTGCATTGAGCTAATCGGTTGATTATAAACATCCCCCCTACCCCCTTCAAAGGGGGAAGTAGCGATGCTTATCATACGTGAAGAACATAACTATCAATAAAACAATATAGTATTTTTCTTCAACTCTTAATTCGCTTTGTATATATCGAACTGACCTATACTTCATAATTTTGTGCAGTTGCTCTGTGAGACGCCTGACGAACTTTTAATAAACCTTAAACAGAACTATAGTGGGCTTATAGTGGCTCTACAGTGGCTCTACAGTGGCTCTACAGTGGCTCTACAGTGGCTCTACAGTGGCTCTACAGTGGCTCTACAATGGCTCTACAGTGGCTCTACAATAACGATTAATTAAATTATAATCGAACATTAATTGAGTTTATAGTGTTTTAAGTTAATATGAGATTGGTGTAAGAGAAAAGTGTAGCTTACGCTACAGAAATCTTACAAATCTTAAAATAATCAAACAAATAGGTAGCAAGCCTGGAAGTCTCGCGAAGATTTCACGGATTACTGAGCTAAAGCTGAAGAATTTCACGGAACAGTAATGAATAAATTGTAACTGACGTTAATTATGATGCATAAGATAGGGGATAAAACTGATAACACCAAAATAAGCCAATAATACCAGAAGTGAGGAAATGAGAGAATGAGGAAATTAGCAAACGAGGAGTGTATAAGATAAAAATAAAAGACAAAAGATAATAAATAAAGTGAAGGAAAATACAATGACCATTACAGTTGGGATAGCAATAAAATTTTTAAGAAATGAAAAAGGGCTACCCTTAGCGGATAGCCCTTTTAAAATAAATATTAATTAATGTATAACCTATGAAGCAAACAAATCTTAACGATATAGTGTAAAGTTACCGTTGAAGGTACGAGTATCGTGTTCGTCGCTAAGTTCTACGAGGTACCAATAGTCGCCTGTTGGCATATCTCTACCGTCGTACTTACCGTCCCATTCTTCGCCTGCTCTAAGCGTTTTGAGGCGACGACCGTAGCGGTCGTAAATAGTAGTACGAATGAACGGATACTTATCTACCCTGCGTGGTGCCCACGTATCGTAGTTGCCATCGCCGTCAGGAGTAAAGAAGTTCGGTATGAATACATCGAAGTATTCTTCATAGAACGTTTTCGAGAACGTACAGCCTGCTGCATCGTGTACTACTACATCTACTATTTTGAGTTTCTTACCGCTCACTGGATCGGTGTATTCACGGTCGTTCATTCTCAATTCGTAGACGTTATTGGTATCGTAATCCTCACCATTGAACTCATAACGATAAGGTTTCACACCGTTTACACCTTCTACTTGTAGTGTATTGATAACGGTAGTAGGTGATTTCACGATATTGTTCAACTGGCGATACTCTACCACAGTTACTGATTTGGTAGCCATTTGAGTACATTGTTTAACAGCTCCGGTAACTGAATGGACATCGGTATAGACGATTTCTAAGGTTTGAGTTGCTATACTCATATTAAACCTGTTCTGGTCGATATAGCCGACATTCACACCGTTGTTACGCGAGAAGGTTTGTGGTGTAGTAGCTCCATTGAGTTTGTAGGTTATCTTATTGAAATCTACTTCGTCTTTGAAGCGTACTTCTATCCAGGTTGTGAAGTCGTTATTATCACAACTGAAGCCTTGCTCGGTAGTTGGGTCGAGGTCAGGAGCTGAGTAAACGCTGAACTTATAAGTAGGCGACATCACACAGCCGTTGGTTGTACTGCTTACGCTATCGGTTACCACAATCTCGTAATCGCCTTCGGTTAAGTTAGAAGCGCGGATTACGGTTGCTGATGAGGTAGCATAATCGGTATGTGCAGGAACGTTAGAGCCTTCTTTCATTATAGCGATGTCGTAGTTAGGACGACCGCCATCAACGGTGAACTCTATCCAAGCGTCGTTACCTTTGTGACATACAAGCAAGTTAGAATCGGTTACATTCACTACGATAGGCTTAGGTTCTTTTACTTCCAATTGTCGAACGATGAGGTTACAACCCCAAGTATCCCAAATTTCAACGGTGTACATACCAGGTAGCAAGTTGCTAAAGGTAGTTCCCGATTGAGTGAAAGCGTTTAAATTGGAATCTACAATAGTATAAACATAACTACCTGAACCACCTCTAACGCTTGCTGGGTCGATAGTAATCTCACCATCGTGGTCACCTTGACAGGTAACATCACGAGTTACAGAAACAGTAGCGGTAATTGGGTCGGGTGATTTCAAGCCTACTTGTGTAGTACCTGAAACTACTGAACAGCCCCACGCATCGGTAACGGTAACGGTATAGGTTACTACACCACCAGGAGTACCCGTAGATACTAAGCCTGTGAACAAGGCACTATCGCCATTGAGAGCTATAATTTTCCGACCTGTAATAGCACCGCCTTGGATATTGACAGTATAAGGAGCCCAACCACCTGATACGGTTACAAGTATCTCACCAAGGTTGTTATCGCAAGTTACGCTGTGTGTTTCCTTAGCAAAAGCAGTTATAGGAGCTTCGGCTTGTACTATCTCGAAGGTAGTTTCGGCTTTACAACCTGAAATAGCCGAGATAGCTTCTACCCTGTACTTGCTTGCTGGCAAGCCTGCGTGTGCTATGGTAGCACCTGTAGAGTTACCTGTAATAGGAGTACCTACTGGCAACGGATAGATTGTATAGCTAAATCCGTTAGCCACTTGGTCGCCGTCAGAAAGACGGGTGTCGGTAAGTTCTAAGGTAATAGAACCTGTACCGCCGTAGCAAGTTACCCTTTGTGGGTTCTTAGCTTCTAACAACAAGGTGTTAGGATCGAGGACGGTATAGTTGGTACTTACCTCACAACCTGTAATCATATTCTTAGCTCTTATCACATAAGCGTAAGGTTCAGTAAGGGTGAATGTATAAGTGAGTGAGTTAAGCGTTACTGGAGGTATTACGGTAATAGTACCCCAACCTACTTTGCTCACTGAGTACTCGATAGGTTCGCCACTGTATACGGTGGTAGTGCTGAGGGTTACAGAGATGTTTTCATCTACATTACAAGTCTTCGCTTGTAACTGAGTAGCGGTAAGACCGCTCATCATAAGTGTAGGTGAAATAGTCACTGCGGTAGTAGTTGCACTACAACCATTGGTATCGTACACCTGTGCATAGTAACTATTAGCGGTAGTTAAATAGCTTGGTAAGGTGTAGCTATAAGAGGTTACTCCCGGAGTTACTTGCTGTTGATAGAGCAAGGTACCTGAGGCAAGCTCTCGGTATTCAATACGTGTATAAGACTCAGTACCACCTGTTACATTATTCAAATCGAAATGCAATTGTGGATTAGTAACTTCACCTGTATCAGCATCGCAAGTGTACTCTTTTTTGCTAAGGGCATTGGTAGTTGAGATTACATCAGGAGAGGTAACCGTTACTTCAATGGTTGATGAACAAACTTGTGCACTTACAGCTGTAATACGGTAGGTAGCACCACCTAAGATAGCTGCACCTGATGGTACGTTATTAAAGGTTACGTAATTACCATTTAGAACCTGAGTTACACCTGGTACTGCTACCCCTACATTATCGGTGATTGTAAAGGTATATGGAATACCATCAACAGGATTTGCTTTTATACGTACGGTAGCAGTTTCGGCATAACAAGTAGGTGTAGTAACCGAAAGGACTTCGAGTCTAGGTATTTCAGGAGGTCTTACTACGAAGTCTAACGACTTAGCACATTCGGCAGGAGTACCCCAAGTAGCTGCATCATAGATATTGATGAGATAGCTACCTATACCACCATTGGTTATTACACTGTGTGCATTACCTGTAACATTAGCCCCTGTAACCACTGGCACAGCACGTTCGTTGGCAGTACCTTTGTTAATCACACGGTAGAGACTAAACTTATAAGTACCTGAACCACCTGTGATATTAGTTACATTGATAGTTACTGTATTAGTAGCACCACAAGGTAACAATGGTAAGTGACTTGCATCAAACTTAATCATCTCGTATACTCTAAATGTAGTACTAGTTTCGCAACCATTAGCATCTTTAAATGAGATGGTGTATGGATTTGGATTTGGTGCTAAGCGTATTGGTAAAACAGTTTCAGTAGCTACTGTTATGTTTTGCCAATTCACAATACCGTCTATCTTGTATTGATGTTGACCAATACCTATGCTGTTAAACTTCACTCTAATAGGATAATCGGTATTATCGCTACAAGCGTCATCGACAGTAATTGAGGCAACAGAAGGTTGAGAATCGACGGTTACGGTAACTGTGTTTTCTCTCAAACAGCCAGAAGTATCTCTGACAAATACTTTCCAAACACCTGCTTCTACGTCTTTTGATTCGTTATCAGTAGAAGTAGTGAGGGCAGTCTCTAAGGCAGTACCAGTAGGTGCTGGCGATAGAGTAGTATTGTGATAGTAATACTGATAAGGGGCTGTACCTCCTGCGGCATCTACTACTATCTTACCGAGACCTTGTGGTTGCGGTGCTTGACAGTTTGCCTTACGGGTAACCGTAGCAGTCATTGTCAATAAAGACGCTGACTTACCTATGGTAAAGTTGGTAGTACCTTGTGTACAGTTAGTTCCACCCTCAGTAAAGAGGACAAAGTATCTACCTGCTGGAACATTTTCTATTACTATATCTTGACCTACTGCTGGAGTTGCTGTTAATGGTGGCGTAACAGGACCACTCGCTACAGCAGTTCCTAATGACGGATAAGTAGGTGTATAGCGGAATACTTGATAGGTAACATTTGGATTTGTCCAGTTCTTCAAGCGAACGAACACCTTACCGTCATTGGCATCGGCACAAGTAGTAGAAGCAACACCTGTGATAGTAGCTTCTAAAGGCGATTGTGTAGGTACAGGTATATTAGCTTCCTTGATAAAAGTACACTTGCTACTTGCATCGTACACGATAAAGGTATAGGTTACCCCTGGTGTAACACCTGTAAAGGTGTAAGTAGAAGCCATTTTAATACTACCATCGGACAAGGTGGTAGGTACCACAGCACCACCGTGGAACCAAGTATCATTTCCTCCTAGAGGGTTAGCCACTGTTTCTTGTACACTGGTAGTGGCTCCATAAGGAGGAGTAATGCCTTCACGATATACAGCGATGTATTGGTTAGCACCGATAGTTCCACCTGACTTATCGTATACTGAGATAGCTATTTCACCGGAGTTGGCAGCACAACCTATTGTGGCTGTACCTCGTGCGTCCAAGCCATTAGCATCGGATTTTACAACAAAGTCATAAGTATACTTACAAGACTTAGCATCTTCTACCACTATTTGGTAGTTACCAATGTCTAAGTTCATAAAGGTTTCTCTTGAACCAGTAGCTACATTAGTACGAGTAGCATTCACCACGCCGTTCTTATTTAAAGTAACAGTGAATGGTGCAGTACCTCCTTTATTCACCCAAGCACTTGCCTGAGCTTTCTGAGTACCCGTAGTAGAGCACTCAAGGTCAGTATGGGTAACGGAGACTACCATTGCAGGTACTTCGGTAACAGTAAGACCTAATGGGTCGGATTTACAGTTTGAAGCATCTACAATTGTAAGAGTATAGATTCCTTTTGCTAATCCTGTAATATCTCCTACTGGACGTGTAACGGTGGTAAGACCATTATTAAACTCTATAGTATAAGGAGCTACTCCTCCTGAAATGTTGGCATTATTGAAGAGTATCTTACCTGAATTAACGCCTGCGCAGTTAATACCTTCAACAGTAGGCGTAACTACAAAAGCAGGAGCATCTTTCTTGATTTCTTGTTTAGGTGAAATCACTTCACAGTAGTCACCATTGGTCATTTGGTAACGTATCTTAAAGTAGTAATCACCTGGTATCTTAGTTTTGAAAGTATAAGTATTACCAGAGTGGCTAATAGCAATACCTGTAGGGGCTGCTACTGTAAAGTTGGCAGTAGGTGAATTGCTCCACAAGAACTGACGAGCACCTCCAGCTTTACCACCAGAGTAAGTAATATCATACTCGGCTTCGCTATTAGGTACACAAGTTAAAGCTGCTTTAGAGATTACTTGCATACGCAATGGGTTGTCTATAGTATAAGAAGTGCTTGTACGACAGTCAGCACCATCTTTTACTTCAAAGTTATAAAGACCAACCGATAGGTTTTCGTAAATGATAAAGTTCGTAGCGCTGGACTCAAAAGTTGCGCCTCCGTCTTTACTAAACTGATAGCTACCATTGCCATTTATTACCTTCACTTGCAAACGACCTGTATTACCACCTTTAAAGCAAGGTTCTAAGTCTACTACTTCTATTTGCAATGGCTTAGGTGCTGGCACATCAAGAGTAGCCGTCATTGTACAACCATTGTTATCCTCTACTTCAATTACATAAGTACCTACCTGTAAGTTAAAGTCAGCTTCGTTATTTACAGCCGATTTCGATTGTGACGGTGTAGTACCTGTTATAGGAGTAAAGCGGAATATTTTATAAGGTCTTGCACCTCCTTCGGCAGTAAAGCGTACTGTCGCAAAGGTATTAAAGCAAGACACCGGAGCTGTAACTGTAGCCGTAACTGTTAAAGGTACAGGCTTGTTAATAGTATAGTTAAAGGCTGTTTGGCAACTGTGTTCATTAGCTTTGCGCACCAATAACGTACCATTATTTACTGCTGGGATTCCTGTGAGAGTAGCCACCCCTTGAGCAGGGTTAAGCTGTGTAAGGGTAACACTCGTCCAAGTAGTAGTACCCGCTATTTGATATTCTACTACAAATGTAGAAGGTGGATTATCAACTGTCAAGAAGATAGAACCATCATTCTTGCCACATTTTTCGTCGTAGGTAGTACCACGTGCTTTAAAGCCTTTGTTATTGTCAATCTTCACTGAAAGACCTTCAGCGCGCACTTGGCATATCTTAGTAGGTTGTGTAATCAGAATATCGTCCACTGCTAAATCACTACCCACAGTAGAAGCTGCTGCTATATTTCTAATCTCAAATATATAAGCATTAGAAGTTATATCAGTAGTTGCAAAGGTTACTTTCTTATTAATCCAAGCTCCTGTACGAGGAAGTTCACCTAATGACCTTTCAACGTATTGCGCTGGGTTACCAGGATTGTACAAGCGTACTACCAAGTTAGGGTTAGTACCACCTATATAAGTAACAGGTAATAAGTTGAACAAGTTCACTGATACACTCATTTCTTGACCGGCTACTACATCTCTAATCGTGCGCTTGTAAACAATACCATTATCATTATCAGGGCTACTTCCGTTGATTGCTAAATAGCGACCATCAGTTACTCCCGAAGCGTCTGACGGTGGTGTAGATACCCAGTAAGTACCTGTGGTAGGTACTTGGCGTGTAATCATATACTGGTTATCTCCCAAAGTAGTACCGTTGGCATTACAAGTAATAAATACCGACTCGGAGTCGCAAGTATTCTTACCTTTACCAAAGTCTTCTTTAAACAACACATTAGGAGTTGTGCCCGTAGCTGTCTTCGGTGTATACCGCGCATAAACACTATAAATACCTGGGTCTAATGTAAAGACATTAGAAGTACGCGTTTCGCTGAGGGTTCCATCGTCTTTTACAATGTCGTATTCGTAGTTACCTGCTGGGTTAGTAGTTACCGTAAAGGTACCTTTACCCTCACAGTCATAAGTAACAGTAGAAGCACTTACGGTAGCAGGCACTATTGGTTTTATGGTAATAGGTATTTCAAGAGTACATTTATTACTATCGCGTACATATACCACACTTGCTGTAGAACCTACACGCAAAATAGGCACGGTAGTAAACGATACGTTATTAGTACTAAACTCATAACCTGTACCAGTACCTCCTGACACATTGTTAATATGTACTATATACTCTTTGGTAGGACTTGAAGTATCACAAGAGATATCCTCAGCTACTCCTGCATAAGCACGCAAAGTGCTTTCTATATCTTTAATTACAATATTGCGGTTTCTATAAGTACATATATTGGTAGTAGATAACTGTATTTGTATTTCTACTTCATACTTACCAGCTTCCAAGTTATTGAAGAAACCTGTAGAGTTGGTACCTATAGTTTGTACTCGTGCTCCTGTGTCGTCTAACTTGTAAAGGGTAGACTTCACGTTTTGTTGTGTATTATAAGTGATAGACACCTGTCCGGAATTATTAGCAAAACCACACAGGATATCGCGAGTTTTTATTGTATAGCCTAAGAGTCCTTCTGGATAAATATCCACAGGGGCAGTAAGAGCATAAGCTGAGTTGGCATCTTTGGCAATGAACACATATCTACCAGGTTGGTCTATATGTATATCACGCTCTACAAAGCTACTACCTGCAGGTATGGTAGCTATGAAAGCTGAAGCAGGTACATCGGAGTAATCAGTATAGCCGTTTTGTACCACGCCGTCAATACTCCAAATAGCAAACTGATAAGGATTCTTACCTCCATCGGCTTCAAAACGGGTAGTAAGTGAGTTACAGTTCTTCCAAGCCTTAGGAGTTACTTTGGCTGTAAGAGTAGTTTGTTTTTCTATTTTTTGTATAAAAGTTGCCTTACAAGTGCTTGGCAAAGCGGTTGAAGTAACCTCAACAGTATAAGTATCAGGGGCTATGGTTATAGGCACTCGGTATTCTGAATTAGTAGTAATCACAAAGGCTTGTCCGTTTTGGTTCACTACATTACCTGCTGAGTTTTTCAACACATATTTATAAGCAAGACCCGCCGTAGCCATACGTATAGTAATGAAACCTTGCTGATAGCTGGTCACATTGGCAAAGTCTATTATTTCACCTGAAAGTGAATTGGTAAATACATCAAAATAGAAGTATTTTTCACAGTTGTTATTCTTGTCTGATACACGCAAGCGGAAATGACCTTGTGCGTTGGCAACAAAAGTATTGTTGCTATGTACATCTTCCCAAGCGCTATCATCTAAGTTCGGACAGTTCAAGCTTGATGGCGAAGAGCCTGCTTTTAGCTTTTGCCACATTATATTGCTATCGCGGAAGTTCACCACTATATTACGTGAAGGCTGATTACACAAGATAAAGTGACTTACCCATAAGTTGTTACCCGCACACACATCACCTCCATTAGCTTGAGGTCTGATAGGGTCTGGTAGGTTATTGCTGGATACGAATTTTATTTCTTCACTGGTAGTGTAGGTTACATTACCGCATTTCATCAATTTATCTACTCTATAAGTAGCAGGGTCGCTTACCTCTATATAATTATGGTTTAACGGATTTGGTATCTGTGTACCGTTCTTATACCAATTATAAGCAGTAAAACCATCAATAGCAGTGAGGCGTGTATTTATGCCAGAACAAGCAATCTCGGTACGTGAACACTCTTGCGTAGATATCGCAATAGTTTTAGAGCCTGTGCTAGTTTGTTCAGGAATAGTACAAGCTGCCATTCCTCCTGAGTAAGTTAAAGAGTAAGTGGCTTGTAACACATTCATACAAGGCTTACCGATTACTGAACACTCTCCTTTTAATGAAATAGGAATAAGTATCGTTTGTAAATTACCTCCTGCTGTAAGTGTTTGCTTAGGCAGTGTAAAAGTAATCACATTACCCGATTTAGTAAAGGTAGGTTTGTAGATATTAAGGGTAGCCCCTGTAACATCAGGAGTACCTATGGTAATATTAGGGTGATTAGGCAAAGTAACCTCTAAAGTCGACGATACTACCCCTGCGGTTCCTTTATTTCTATAAGTAATGCGATAGTTGAAGTTCTCAGTAAGTGATAAATCGCGGTTGATAGGAGCCCCTGTACCATCTACAAAATCATTGGTTACCTCCATATCTACGGCACGCGATTTTACTACCACGTTAAAAGTACAAGTAGCTGCATTACCTGAGGTATCCTTAAACACATAGGTTACCGAGGTCGTTCCTATCGGGAACCGCTCTCCACTTTGGTGAGTCTGGCTCCAAGAACCTATACGGCAGTTATCGGTTGCCGTTACCACTCCCCAATGTGCTATTCCGTAACACTGGTTAGCTACCGCAGTTACTTCAATATTTTGCGATGGGCAACCTGTAATCACAGGAGGTATGGCGTCAGGAGCGAAGTTTACGGTAATAGTATGACTGCCCGAGTTAGTAGTACACAACCCGAGGTCTTTCAAACTGTAACGCACCACATACTGGGTATTGCGTGTTACCGTATCACTAATAGTTTGTTCACTACCCAAGAAAGTTTCAGTGGCATTAGCTTCTATACGGAACCAATCTATATTGAAGAGTTGCGCCGAACCACCAAAGGTAAGGTCTACCACGTCACCATTACAAGGGTTCGTGCTTCTTGCCACATAGGTAACCCCTGGCGAAGTATAGTTATTTGCCGTTACCAGAGCCGAATCAGGGTAATCACCACAAGCGTGAGAAGTGGTCACAGCATAAGTACCGTCCGGCACGTTCTTAAATACGTACCCCGTAGCGGTAGAAGTAGCTCCAAATACTGGCGATTTAGTTTCTACTCCTGTAACGGTATTCTTAATACTGAATTGTAATGGGTAACGGATATACTCAGGATTTGTAACGTTCACCGCTATAAGTCCTGTCCCCGATGCCGCACTACACGAAGTACCCACCACATCGCGTTTGAGTTCTCCTGTAGGACTCACAGTTAAGTACACACGACTGACGTGAAAAGCTCCTGTACCATCATTCACAGGGTCAGAAGGTTTATGAGTGTCAGGAGAAGGGATTACACTATACAAATTCATACTATTAGCTGGATCAGTAAAGTACTGTTCTCTCTGTGAAGCTTTCCCTACATCCCACAATTGTTTTATACGTGCGTAATAAAAATAAGTAGACTGTAACAGATACTCTCCTGCTGATAAGTTATTAAAGGTGTGTGAATGGTCATTGCTCCTTCCTACTACTTGGTCATAGCCTGTAGCAGTCTTTTTTAATAAAGTATATTGTGCATAACGTAGTGTTCCTACAGGAGTTGTTCCTATTTCATACGAAACCTTTGCCGCTCCCACACATCCTTGTTCTACTTTCACCTCATCTTTGTCATACTGCATCGGAGTATTTAAGTTGAATTCTTTGGTTGCTTCATTGCCACAACGGTCTTTAATAGTAATATTATATCTACCTTGTGGAAGGTCTCCAAACTCAAAACGATACGTTTCATTAGCAGTATCAGGGTTTCTCACCTCTTTTACCATAGGGAAAGTATACGTTACTTTGTGTAGTGGTTCAAAAGGTAAAGCGGTTTGGAAGTCAAATGTACGAGTAGTACCACTGTGCCCATCGTCTAAATAATCAACAGTCACAGTGATAGGGTAATTAAATTGGTTTCCTGCTACCCATTTGCGTATAGATACAGTACCTTTAAATATCCCTCTATTAATTTCTATCCCGTCAAAACGCTCATCTATCTTATTAGGCAAAGGAGCCATATTCACAATACGCTCCGGCTCATAACACTGAGTAATTCCCGCTCCCTTAGTTTTAAACTTCACCTTATAGTAGCCATTAGCTTGCAAAGTTAAATCGGCATACAAACTACCGTTGTTGTTTATCCAAGTATAGTCAGTCCCTGGCGTAAGAAGTTGCCATTTAGTAGAGTCGCTTATTTCTGACTGTGTATAAGTAGCATTCCAACTCGGGTCGCCTGCACCTATATACTTGTATATTTCAAAGTAAAATCCTTTGGCTCCTGCTGCTGATGGATTTTTTACCCAGTCTGCTGGAGTAAAGTTCTGCCAGTTATAGAACCCAAAGTACATCTTATCAGAAGCACTGTCTGGGTTAGGCAATTCTATTTTTTTCCAATTAGCCTCTACGTACAGATACTTAGCCGAAGAACCACTGGGACAAGGATTAGCAGGGTCAGCGTTTAGGTCTGAACGGTTCACTGCTGCTATCGCTGTCGAACCTGCTCTATCCATATATATAAAGGGATCTTGTGAATTCGTAGGGTTCAATTTGTTTCTTAGAACATCTACTAAGTCCTTATCAAGTTTAAATTTCTTAACTATAGGTGTTTTCCCTAAGTTAATGGTCAGTTCAATAATATCTCCTTCTTGAAATTGTACTGTATTATTGGTAATAAAAGAATAAGCACTAGATTTTTGTGGGCGAGCACTCGTTTGATAAGAAGAAGTAATATCATAACTATTTATATAATGCCCTGCTGAGTCATAGTGTTTTATAACAGCAGTGCCGGGTTTCCCTTTAATTTCATTCTCTAAACTTTGTTGTATACCTACATTGTCTTTTCGTTTTATACGAAATGAAAAATTAAACTTACAATCAGCTCCTACGCGTATGCCTGAATTCTCATTGTCGAGTTCAAACTCCATACAGTCAATATTCAATGAAGAAGCCGCTACTGAAAAAGTAGTCTTATTGGTTTCCCCACAATTCGGAGTACCATTCATTGTATCTTCTACGGTAAGCTCATAACCACTTCCTGTAGTAATTGGTTTAGCATTAGTCCCTTGAATAGTGATTTCCAAGTCTTGCCCCGCAACAGCATTATGAGTGGCATTATACAGCTCAGTACCCCCTTTGGTAAGGCGCACTTTAAAAGGTCCTTTGGCTCCTTTCTGTATTCTGAAAACCACGCTACCGTCATTACCATTCCCTGTACAAGACGGCGGTACCGATTTAAAACTTCTAAAAGTTGGTGGTACGTACGAAGAAGTAACCGTTACCACTTTAGGTAAAGTAGATTTCTGGTTATTAGCTACATTCACCATTGTAACAGTATACGTACCCGCTTTAAGCGTAGTAAACTCGTGTTCATTTTTACCCGTCACTCCTATTTCCATAGGCCACGTACGACCACTCGGGTCACCAGGTACATCGAGTTTTACCTGCAACTTGGTACCTACAGGCCCCATAGTAGTAGGAAGTGTTACCTTAATCTTCCCATCTGAGGCACATTGCCCTGGTGTTGTGGAAACATTAAAGTTGTTTAAGTTCAGCGGTGTTTGAGCCGAAAGCCCGAAGACCGTCATTACTATAAAAACAATTGTTAGAAAAAACTTTCTCATAATGCTATATATGCTATTTTGAAACAATAGTATCACTATACTTTAATGCACAAAAGTATATATTTTTCTCGAAACAGCAAAACTCTTTTATTGCGAATGTTAAAACAAAAGTTGCTCTTCTACCCCTTCCCTACCCTGCTCTTCCAACGGAAAAACCTTACACAACTATAACATTATTAATTACATACAACTGTGAAAAAGAAAAACAATCTACCCTTTTAGTCCGCTATTTTTTAGCTATATTTTAACTTTTTGTATACAAAAATTTAACATTTCCAAGACGCTATTTTGGTAAAAAACACCCTCTTTTTTCACTCTTTTTTCACCTCCTTTACACAGATAATTGGAAGTTTTTACACAAAAACTTTTATCACCTTATTTATATTATGTATTCTATCTCAAATTCATCTTCGTTTAATGTCTATCCAATCTATATAGTTCAATGCTTATCCAATGAGCCCTACACCTTGACAAAGTTTCTATTCGCCCGTCGTGCTACGACCTTTAGCAAAGTTGAAAATCACTCACCCATACTCTCTGAGAGTTACCCGTAGTAGCCGAGTAAGTGAATAAAGAGAGAAGTTTTTCTGAGTCTCTCCTACTAATTTCCAAATTTTCTAATCCTCTTTTTCCAGCACATTCCCTCTAAACTCCTCCCAAAAATTCACTAATCTCCAAATTTTCTAATTTGCTAATTCCCCTTTCCGTCGCCACATTCCCCCTTTGAAGGTAGCCAGCGACAGCTGGGTATGTGTAAAGGGGGATGTTATTCTCTATTGCCTATGGCCTAAAACCTATCATCTCTTCCTCTTTCTTTCGCCTCGAAACCCCGTTTTTACCGTTTTTTGTATCGCTGTATTATATTATGAATCAACTTTTTATATACCCTTTCTATACCAATCGTCCAAGATTCGTATAAGCTTCCTATAAGCTCTCTATAAGCTAAGCCCCCCCTTACACCCTTTTTTCATCAAAAACTCTTCCTCCTCTCTTCCGAACTTCTCCGTTTCCTTCCGAATCCTCCTAACACTCTCCCAACACATCGCTTTTTCATCTCAAACTTTGCCAAAGTTAATTATTAGCATTATAAGCATCTACCCCATTTTCTAATTTCCCCATTTTCTAATTTCCCCATTTTCTAATTTCCTCATTTTCTAATTTCCTCATTTTCTAATTTCCTCATTTTCTAATTTCCTCATTTTCTAATTTC
>NZ_AJZR01000062.1:0-70250 GCF_000271925.1 Capnocytophaga sp. oral taxon 412 str. F0487
TTGTTGGCAAAGTTTACAATGTACACATCGGCTTGTTCGGGTTTTGCGTTGCCTTTAGTAGGTACGTAAGGCTTACGAGTGTCGCCTTTTACTACCTCAATCGAGCCAATTTTTAAGGGAGCTTTGGTAACAATACCTTCTACTTCACGCATTTGCATAGCGGTAGCGAGAGCGGTTTCTTGGGCTTCCTCCGCCGAAATATGGGTTTGCCCTGTGAGAGCTACCCAACCTAAAAGTCCGTTGTCGGAAGCCTTCGTTTCAGTACTGGGTAATACTGAAATATCAGTGTCGGTTGCGAACGGGGCGTCTACCTCTTCGCGTTGGCAGGAAAGGAAGAGTCCTGCTACGATAAAAATAGATAAAAACTTTCTCATATAAGGTTTGTTTTTTTATTACGCGACAAAGATAATAAAAGAAATGGAAACTTCAAAACAAAGTAACAAAAACTATAGCAGGATTTTCTTTTATCTCCTAAAAACTGAGCGTTATCCCCGCTAAGTAATTCGCTTCGGCAGCGGGAATATACACCATTCCGTAACCGTTATCGCCGTAAGGAGTGTATTTGGTATTGAAAATGTTATTCCCCATTACTGAAAACAATACCGATTTGAAAGTGTTTTTAGGCTTCCACTCGTATTGCAAACTGAGGTTATTCACGAAATAAGCATCGAGTTTTGCTTCATCACGCTCGGTGTTATCTACATATTGTGCACCCACATATTTAGAAATCAAACCTATTTGAAACCCCTCAATAGGCATAAAAGTAATCGTATTACCGAGCACTACATCAGGAGAATACGAAATGCGAGTATCGCCCCAACTAATGGTGCGAGTCGCAACCTCAGCATCTTGACTCTTATAATCTCTGTTTAAATTTTTGCTAAAAGCTACGTTAGGCGACCACAACCAACGCTCTGAGAGTTGCACCATCGCATCGGCTTCAATTCCTGCACGATAGCTCTTACCCACATTCTCACGGATAGGATAACCGGTGCTATTGAGCTTACCTGAAAGCACTAATTGGTCTTCATAGCCCATATAATACCCATTGAGATTCAAACGTACTTTTGGGGTGGTGAGTCGCCAACCGAGTTCGATATCGTTGAGCTTCTCGGCTATCGGTTTTTTAGCATTAGGGTCGTCCTGTAGGGCTTCGTAATAGCTCTTGTAATCGGAGCGGTTAGGCTCTTTGGTAGCACGAGCATAAGAGAGGTAAAGGTCGTTATGTGCATTCAAGAAGAAGGTAATACCCGCCTTAGGGTTAAAACTGTTAAGGCTTTCATCTATTTTGTATTTATTTGCCTTATACCCTACGTGACGGAATTGTACATCGGCAAACAGGCTCCATTTAGGGGCAAATTGCCAAGTGAGTTTGCCATAACCCGCTGCTTCTTCTTTGGTGTTGAGTCCTTCGTAACTATAACGATTGCCATACACAAAAGGCGCTTTTTCTGCCCATAACAAGTCTTTGTAGTGAGCACCTTCATAACGATTGAGCAATCCTCCAAATAGCAGTTGCACACCATCTTTCTGATAGTTCGCCGAAAAAGTAGTACCCCAGAAATCATTGTCTAATCCTTGTTGGTGAATGATGTATGCTTTTTGTTCCTTGCCAGCCCCGTCGAGTACTTTGGGCAAGCCTACCTTAGAATATTTTTTCTTCTCATAGTTTTCCCAATAACCTTTGCCTTTGGTGTAGTGGAAGGAAAGTTGCGTATGCCACGCCGTATTCCACTGTTGCGTCCAATGCAGTTGAGCGTGGTCTTGCTGATAGTTATCAGTTTCGTTTTCATAGAAACGTTTGTTACCAGCGGTATCTTTGTATTCACCCGCAGGATTATAACGGCGATTGCTCTGTAAAGTCTCTTTATCTACTCCCAGATAAGTGAGATAGACACTTTGTTTGCCACCAAATACTAATCCTTTGATGAGCGTACCCCCGTGGCTATAAGCGCCTTGTAAGAAGTAAGATTTAAGGTCGGAGGAAGCGCGGTCGCGGTAACCATCACTCTTGATAACAGAAAAGCGTCCGCTGAGCTCAAAACGGTCGTTGAGTTTTCCGGTGGAAAGTTTAAGGCTGTGTTTGTGAGTATTATAACTGCCGTAGAAGTTAGCGAGCTCTCCTGATGACTGCTCTTGTACAGCATCGGTGAGAACGTTTAGGCTTGCGCCAAAAGCTCCTGCTCCATTAGAAGAAGTACCTACCCCGCGTTGCAACTGTATGCTCTCAGCTGAGGAAGCAAAGTCGGAGAGATTGTACCAAAATACCCCTTGTGATTCGGAGTCGTTGAGCGGTACGCCGTTGATAGTAACATTAGTACGGTACAAGTCGCTCCCACGTACAAACATATTGCTACTACCGAAGCCCGAACCATCTTCGGAATAGCTCACCACATTAGGCAACTGACCTAACAACAAAGGCAACTGCTGACCGAAGTTCTTAGTCTTGATTTCCTCCTTAGAGAGGTTAGAAAAGGTTACGGGAAGTTTTTTGGTAGCCCTCACGGACGATACTAATACTTCGTCTAACTGAATAGGCTTAGGTGAAGGGACGATAGAGTCAGGCTCTATTGCCTGTTGTGCCATTGCCGATGTAGTAAAGCAAATAGCAGTGTACAAAAGTACATTTTTCATTGTAAAATAAATATTTACAAATAAAAGAGGCTATTATTTGGTGTGTTAATAAAATAAAAAAGCCTGTTTATGCTACCCAAAAGCAAAAACAAGCTCCAATTGCTTAGTTTCATTCCTTCAACGGGATTATCCGTTCAAGTTCAATGGGTATAATCTCAGCCTGTTACAGCACCCCTTATGAGACGGCGCAAAAGTACAAATAAATACCAAAACCACAAATAATACGCTAATTATTTCTTCTGAAAGCCTTTTATGAAAGCTGTAATAATAAAAGTTAGCAAAGCAGGTAAAAACCATTCTAAACCGTAATGGCTCAAAGGTAATAGGTCTTTAATTTCATAAAGCTTATCAAAGGGTAGTCCTAACGTTTGACAGCTATCAATAGTGGAAATAATAGCAGTGACCAATACGCTTAAAATATAGGGTAATTTGCTATTTACAAAGCGATCGAAGAATAAAACGGTTATAATGAGAGTAGAGACTATCGGATATATAAATAGCAGAATATAAATCGCATAATTGATAATATTATCCACCGTATTAATTGATAATACTAATGAAATGAGCGTACAGGCTATAGCACCTACTTTGTAAGGGATACGTTGGTGAGTTACTTCTTCAAAGAACAAGCCCACTGCCGATGTAAGAGCAATAGCGGTAGTAAGACAAGCAAAACCAATAGCTAAGGCAATAGTAATAGTGCCCCATTTCCCTAAAACAGAATGAGAAATGTGTAACAAAAGTTCAGTGCGTTGTACGCTATCAGTTAAAGGGTAATCGGTAGTGGCGCCTAAGTAGATAAGCCCTCCATAAATAAACAACAAACAAAGCGTAGAAAGCATTCCAGCCGCAAAAGTAACAGAAACACGCTCATTGCGTGAGGTATATCCACTATCTATTACTGCTGCAATAACAATACCTGCAAAGATAACCGAAGCCAGTAAATCCATTGTTTGGTAGCCTTCTATGAACCCTAACGAAAAACTTTCGGTGGCGGTAAATGCCGTAGAGGTAATACTATCGGGGGGAAAGCATACGCCTAAAACAATAAGCAGTACTAAAACTATCAGCAGAAAAGGAGTGAGAAACCTTCCTATAATGCTTACAATCTTGGATTTCGATATAGATAATACAGTTACAACGACAAAGAATAAAACGATGAACCACACCTTAGGAAAAGCAGGTAATAAGGGCTGTATGCCTACTTCAAAAGTAGTAGCAGCGGTGCGTGGGATAGCTACCAAAGGACCTATGCATAAAATAACTAATAACGTAAGGATTTTAATGAGCCAAGGGTGCGTTTTCTTCCCTAAATCAGTGAAGTGAGTGCCCGTTTTAGCCACCATTAACACCCCTAAGAAAGGAGCTAAAATAGCGGTGATAAAAAAGCCTAACAACGCCATACCCCATTCCCCTTCCGTTCTTAAACCTATGAACGGAGGTAATATAAGATTACCCGCCCCAAAGAACATCGCAAATAAAGCGAAGCCTACGGTGGTAATAGTTTTCCATTTGCTTTTACGAATATGATGCATAGAGGTAGAGAATAACTTTGCAAAAATAGTAATTTTATACTACAAATGCAAATATTTATTTCGAAGTTCCTCAAAAAATACCTTCAACCTATGTTTTCCTACCTTCATTGGCGCTACCGAATCCATTGCCATTACGGTGAAAACGAATTCTATAGTGCCGTAAGCACTTTTAGGCAAGAGATATTTGCCTATTTTCAAAACGGACTTCCGTACCCAATCAGGCAAAAAACCGACCTTCACAGGCTTATGTAACACCTCGAAAGCCAAAGCAGCGATTTCATACTGGGTGAACACCTCAGCCCCTCCTACATTCACTTCCTTTTCGGAGCTCTCTAATTGCGCTACACACACCTCGGCTAAATCCTCGCCGTGAATAGGATTCATAGCGTATTGCCCTTTGCCAAAGAGACGCACTTTACCTTCTTTTGCCATTGAAAAGATGGTAGCTATATCGCTGTAAAAAGCCGATGGACGCACGATACAGTAGTCCATTCCACTGGTTTTAAGGGTATCTACAAAACGCTCTTTGGCAGCCCCAATGGCAATAGGACGTAGTGCTTCGCCGTTTAATACGGAAATATATATGAACTTACGTACCCCTGAGCGCAGTGCTTCGTCAAGCAAGTTCTTGTTAGCCGCATAATCTACTTGCTCGTAGGTGAGTTTGTCTTTCTGCCGAGTAATTCCGACAGTGGAAATCACTTGGGTAACCCCCTCGCACACACCGAGTAAAGTATTGGGTTTTGTTACCTCAGCCTCGACTACTTCTAATAGCGGGTGGGTAAGTAAGGCGGGTGCTATTTTCGACTTATTACGCACTATAATGCGGGTAGGGTATTCTTTTTTTAAGAGTTCAGCTAATATAAACTGACCTAAATAACCGGTCGCTCCGGCTAATAATATTTTTTCTGATGATTTCATACTGTTTTAATAAATTGATTTAAGACTTTCAACTTAGCTAATGTTTAAACTTTGGCTAAATTTGCGACGAAAAATAACTAATCGAACACAATTTTTCCTACGATTTTAGCGCCTTCGTACACGTTGAGCTCGTGAAGTTCGTCTAAGATATAAGCGGGGGCGTGGTCAAAGAGAAACCTCACTTGGCACAAAGCACTGTATTCACTTTCTTTCATAGGCTCTTCAAATTCAATAATAATGCTCCAATTTGGTTGAGGCAATTGCTCGATGTAAGTGGTGGCATAATAGACCTCACCGGTAGGAGGGTGTTGCCGTCCGCCTTCTTCTTTGGTAAAAAAATGAATGACACCTGATTTTGATTTCTTCATAGTCAGAATACAATTTGGTTTAACAAAAGTACTTCTTTATTTACTAACCGCCAAATAAAATAACAAATAACGAATGACGAATAACAGATAGATATATTTTAACTATACACTAAACGAATTTAGAGTGGGTCTTCAGTGGCTCTACAGTGGCTCTACAGTGGCTCTACAGTGGGTCTACAAGGGTCACTAATTATACATTTACCGAACACTAGCTGAATATCAACGATTTCTTACCTTTGAGAATTGGCTTTTTCGGTAGAATGAAGGTTTTACCTACTAAAAAACAATCGTCTCTCTTTTATGAGGATATACCCCACGAGTAGGGCGAATAAGCCTGTTTGTATCAGTTTGCTATCGGGATGGGTGGCGAAGATTTCGTTGGAAATATTGGCTACCAAATGGAACAATATGGCTATCAGCACGTTGCGCCTCGATTTGTAATACAGCCAGTTGATGATAAACACAAAGGCAAACAGACTTACGAAAAAGTTGGCTGTATAGAGCCACCCCTCAGCTTGTACATTGCTTTGGTAATAGTCTTTTACAAAGAACAAGGGTAAATGCCATAACCCCCAATACACGGTAAAGATGAGCGATGAGGTGAAAAGCGTCCACCTACTGCGCAAGGCATCAGTGCCGTAAGTATGCCAAGCCAATTCTTCGAGCACCGGCGCCAAACAGAGCACAAACCAAGCGTTGAAAGGCGCTGAACTGAAACTGGGTTGCCCTGAAATGTAAAACTGGTCGAGACTATGCCCTAAATCAAGCGAAAGTAGCTGTGCCACGACAATGGAAAGGGGTGGAAACAAGAGGGTAATCCAAAAATAGCGGTTAGTAAGCAAATTTTTGCCAATAAAACGCGTTTTGAGGTCGGATAATAGCTCCTTATTGCGTGTAAAGAGGTAGGTAGCCACGCCCATAGGAGATAACAAGCCTGCCAATTCAAAAAAACCTGTCCAAAAAGCATTAGGTGCTTTTGGCTGGTGACTCCAATAAGCCACCACAAACCACAATACCCAAGGAATCACAAGGGAAAGGGTGAAAAACAAAATAGGGTGATTATATTTTTTCATTTTATTTATATAAGAAATAAGAGGTAAAAGATAAGAAGTTAGAATTCTATTTTATAACTGATATTTGGTATGATAAGAGTAGCTTTGCTGAGCTCTATCTGTCCGGTTTGGTAATTGTAATTATGGTCGATATAGATAGGAGCTCCGAGTACATTCTTCATTTGGAAAGAGAACACACTACTGCTCTTGCGGTGGTTGATGCGGTAATTCACGGTAAGGTCGGCGTAGGTAAGGGTGCGGAATTGCTCGCTAAAAGCAAGACTTTCATCAAATATCACACGTTTAGCAGCTATCGACTGGCTTTCTAAAATGGGACTGTAACGCTCGCCTCCAGTTACACTCACACGCGCATTCACATCGAGCACCTTGCGGTTATTGGCAAAATAGAACTCTTTACCAAAGAGGGCATTCAGTACAAAACCTTTGTTATAGCGCGTATTACGCCACACATTATCTCCCGCTTTATATTCGGATTTGAAGATAGACCCCGTAATGAGATAGTAATAATTGTCACCCAAAAAGCGCTCCAAAGTAAGGTCGATACCATAATTGCGTCCTTTGGTATTATTCACGAGTGCTTTGTTGAGATACAACGCCCGTCGCAAATTGATAAGCGAGTAGCTGGTACCCTCTTCCCCTGGGATATTCCACAGATATTGATAATAGGCTTCGGCTTTGAAACGCAATTTATCGGTAAGCATCCAGTCGTAACCTAACACAAAATGATGTGCATCGCTCAGCTTCAAATCCTTATTCACAGCTACACCCCCTACTTCTATCATATACACATTCAAATCTTCGGGTTGAGAGTGTTTGCCATAGCCGAAACTCAAACTGTGTTTATCGGAAAGTTTCCAAGCCAATCCCGCTCTGCTTTCAAGAGAAAGTTCTTTACTCAAACCAAAGTAGTGAGCGCGCAATCCTACATTTGCTAAAAGGGCAGGCGATAGCTGGTATTTCAGTTGGGCATAGCTTTCGGTAAGATGCGTATTGCCTGCCGAATTGACAATACACGCATAAGTGGAAGGTACATAATCCTGTGCAGCACTGAGATTATACTTGTAGAAAAGTTGTTTGCTGGTGAGTCCCACCTTCAAAGTAGCCAAAGGAGAAAACTTATGAGTGAGCGAGGTCGCCAAAGTGAGTGTTCCGTTTTGTTTTTTAAGTCGGCTATCGGGGGTGAACACAGAAGCATCATCGGAAAGGTAATCGGTGCTAATACGGTCGTCAGTACCCGAAAAAGCGACGTGTGATTCTACAAAACTGCGCTCACCAGCGGTGATTTGGTGGCGCAAGCCCACAGTACCCACGTAAGTATCCCAATTGTTATTCACGCGGTCGATATCGGTTTTCCAGTCGGTTGGGGAGCTCAAAGCATCTTTATGGGTGTTGTCAATCCCTCCAATGCCCCAAAGAGAGAATGTACCTGCTTTTTCGGTAGGGAAATTCAATTTAAAAGAAAGGTCTTGGTACTTAATACGCTGACCTGTTTTATTGATTTTCAAATCGCTGAGTAATCCCAAAGTAGAATAGCGATAGTTGAAGAGATAAGAAGAACCTTTGGCACGTGAAAGCGGACCTTCGGACGCAAAGTCGAGCCCCAAGACGCCCACTTGTGCCGTATGTTCATAGCGGGAAGTGTTACCAGTGCGCATTTTCACATCAAAAACAGCAGCGAGCGCATTGCCATACTCGGCAGGAAAAGCCCCTGTAAGAAAATCGGAATTGCCAATCACCTGATTGCTAAAAAGCGTCACCAATCCGCCCCCGATGACATTTCCACCAGAAAAATGCTGAGGTGAAGGAATTTCCACACCTTCCAATCGCCATTGCACGCCCTGCGGAGCATTACCGCGCACGACAATAGAGTTGTCCTGTAAATTACCCGTAGAGACCCCCGCAAAAGCAGAAGCTAAACGCGCCGGGTCACTAAGTCCGCCGGCATAGCGCTGTGTTTCCTCTACCGAAAAAGTGCGGGCACTCACGGTAGCCATTGCATTGAGGGCTTTCTCCTTGCGGATACCCGCTACTACTTCCACACCTTCAAGCTCAGTGGCGGCTTCTTTAAGAGCGATGCTGAGCACGACTTCTTTGGCTGAAGTAATGAGTACCTCAGGAATCACGCGGCTCTCATAGCCTATATAAGAGATTTCTAAACTCACCCTCCCTAAGGGAAGGTTAGTAATTGAAAAGTTTCCTGCCTCATCGGTAGTTGTACCGATAACAGGATTAGAGTTTTGCACCACTATGGTAGCCCCTATGAGGGGTTCGTGAGTGCTTTGGTCATAAATAGTACCCCTAAGTGTTTGGGTAATATCTTGTGCGTGTGCTACAAGCGGAAGCACTAAAAAAAGAACGATGTTCAAAAAGGTTTTCATTGCGTAATACGTTTAAAATTCTGGGGCAAAGGTATGGTGGAAAACAAGGTGCATCGCCCAAGCGTGAGGGAATGGACGTAATTGTAATGAACAATTGATAATTGACAATTGACAAATGGTAGTGAGGCAATGGGTTAGGGAAGTTTTGTTCGTGGGAAGAATTGTGCGGGGCGAATGGGAGGAGGTGTTGAAAAGAAGGGGTAGCGTGAGAGTTTGGACGTGCTAAACTATGTTTCTCGCACCTAATTCACAAATTCACTTGGTGTTTTACCTGTAATCTTCTTAAACACTTGGTTGAAAGAGGACTTAGAGTTAAAGCCCGCTTCATAGGCAAGCCCCAAAAGATTAAAATTCTTATCAATGTCTTTCTTCGCCAAAGTGATAAACTCTTCGACACGATAGCTGTTCACAAAGTCATAAAAATTCTTTTCTTCGTATTGATTGATAATTTGTGAAAGGTGGTTAGGAAGTACACCTAACATTTCAGCTAATTGAGCTAAGGAGAGTTTAGGTTCGAGATAAGGTTTTTCGGTAGTCATTAGTGTGAGCAGCTGTTGGTGTAAACTGGTTGCGTCCTCAGCTTTCAATCCAGATTTGCGGTATTCAGGAGTTTTGGAGAATGAAGAATCAATATTGTCTGACCTATGAGAATTGTCAGACAAGACTAAATTCTTTATAAAAGGCTTTTGTTTTTCAACACTAAAAATTCCCTGATGTCGTATGCCCCAGAAGCCAATAAGCCCTATAAGTAAGACAAAGAGTGCCAAAAAAATAAGTTCTATATTAACTCCTATCTCTATTTCTAAGAGAAACTGCACTATATATCCCACTATCATCACTGAGAAAATCAGCCCGAACCCGATGAGCAACAGTCGTAGCCATTGCAAACTAATACCTTCGTTATAGCCAAAATTGTCGCCTATTACCTGCTCATACTGATTGATTTTCTGATAAGCCAATACAATATACACCACACTCACGGTCACAAAAGCTACAAACGAAGTTGTAAATAACCATTGATAGGGGCTATGGTAATCGGCTTGGTCTATCATTGCTTTTTCAGTCGCCGAATAGCCAAAAAGAAAGGGAAACATCACAACGTAGGTGAGCAAAAAAGGTAAAAAGTGCAAGCTATCGTGCCAATGAAAATGTTGGTCTTCACGTGAACACACCAATACGTACAAATATACAAAAGGAGCAAACAAAAGCGGAAAAGGGTGCGTCGCTCCTACTAAATGAGGATATTTCTCCCAATAGCCCAAATAATGCAGGTAATAATTCAGCAGATAAATACCAATGCACACCAACCATATCGCCAATACCTTATCCGATAGGGCTTTAGGACGTTTGGTAAAGAGCAATACAGAGAGGAAAAAGCAAAGGAAAATGCCGATAGTAAAGAGCGTATTCATTATTATCTTTGTTGTTATTAAAGGCGCAAATATAAAGATAATACAAGAAAACGCCAATAACTTTACTACTTAATGATAAATAAATGAAAAAATATAACAAATATAGTGAATAAGGCACCTAAAATGAATAAAAAAACAAGAGCTAAATAAAAGTGTTTTTCTATTTAGTTCTCGTTCTATAATGAGATTATAATGTGGAGTCGGAGAGAATCGAACTCTCGTCCAAATAAGTCATCAAAAAGCTTTCTACATACTTAGTCCTCGTTTGATTTTCGTCGCAAAACTGACCGAGCACCGCCCATTTTGCGCTTAGCTTCCTTTGCTTAAGAACCGTTAGCAGAAGCGTACTGCAGGTTCAATGTTGACTTTTATGGTGTCTCTGTACGAAACGCCGTCAACAAGGGCTTTTCAGAGACATCTCGCTTCCCTACCTTGTAGGGACTTAGCCAGCAATCTTACTAAACTTCAGATTAGGCAGCAAGAGCGTAGTTATTCTCGCCATTTAAAATTTTGAAATAGAGATTATCGAGCATTCATTTCACAGCTCGGTATGCTTACTATTTAATGCCACTTACTGTCAAAACCGGTCGACCCCAAGTGTTCATTTCTGTAATTCGGTGCAAAGGTACAAAAAATAATCATACTCACAACAATTGCTCCTTTTTTTATTTCATAATCCCTCTTTATTCTCCTACCTTCCACTAGCATACGCCTACCAAAACAAAGAAAAAAAAGTGTATACAACGTTCTTTTTCTTTTATCAGCCTGTTTTGTTTATTATCTCGTATTTTAATTATCTTGAATTATTCTGTTATCACATCTCCTCGGTATCCTCTATCACTGTCTCGACCAATTCGGATACTTCTTTTATTTTGCCGCCGAAGTATTTTTTGTCTTGTACTATCTCCTTATAAATATCGTCTAAGTTGTGTGCAGGTGCCAGCACCCATAAAAGATATGGTCTAAACCGAGCGGAACCAAGCTTTCTAATAGAGGGCAGTATTGCCCCCAAATCTTTATGATTAAACCAGCAGTCGGTTCTTAACGCGAAATCTTGATTATACCTACCACAGGCAATCTTACTCTCCAGAAAATCGTTCATCGTAGGATACTTATCGCTTAAATATCTTGTACAGGCGATATGATATTCTACCTTTCTCGGCGAACTGTCCACTGCCGAAATAAAACAAATCCCATACCCTTCTTTCATCGCAACGGCTAATACATCGCCTTTTTGGAAATATGGCTCTTTCGGTTTTTTTATCGTCGGTTTGCGAAGTGGCTTCGGATTATCCGACGAGAGTTGTAATTTTAATTTCTCGAGAGCCTTCTGCCTTTGTCGTCGGGCTTGGGTATGAATCTCGTCCCACAATGCACTCGCTCCGCCTTCTATTATTTCCAATGCTTTCTGGCGGACTTCATCTTCCTTGTACCCGATTTTCCAGAGCGAGTAGGCGAACGCCGTCCAGTATATTTCCGTAAATAATTCGTCAATACAGAAATTGTCTTCCTCGTTCAACCAATCTTGTCTGATTTTTTCAATATCTTCACCGTCTTTGTAGCGTTCTGTGATATTGTTATAAATATCGTAACCGCTATCGCTATCGATAATCTTTACTCCGTCTATTGCCATTGTGTGCCTCCATTTTTTTAGTTGTTCGCTTTTTATATCTCCTTTATGGTTGATTTACTTTACTGTTTACTCAATAGTTGATACATATCATTTTTTGCCTTCTCAACAGAGGGTAAAAGGGTATATGAAGTTTCTTTAAGATAAGGAACAAACTTATTGAGCACATAGCTATCGATAGAAATACATACCAAAATACTCACCGTGAGCCCCATCGTGTATTACATAGTTATAGACATACCATTTAAGAATTTAGCCATAAAGTCACATATAACGTAATCCTTAAATTCTTCAACTCCCGTTCTACCATTCTGTCGATTTTTTTTCGTTTTTCATAAGAAATGTATGTAGTACGGTTATGCAAAGATACAACTAATTTGCTAATTCACTAATTAACAAATTTAGTTCTTTTTTAGCTCTCAGTGAAATCTCACGCAGAATTCTGATAGCAAAGCTATCTGTTAATTTGCTTCAATTTCCACTCCGTCAGATGATTTTCTATCTATTATTTTTTCCGGCAAAAATGCTATTTAATCACTTTCCCTTCAATAATTCAGATAGCACTCTTCTTCTATTGACATTCAATACACCAACGTATTCACTTCTCTTTACTTTCGATTTATTATCCTCAAAATCACTTCTTACTCCCCTCTCTTAACTCCTCATTCTTAACTATTTATATACCCTTTCTATACCAATCTTCCAAGATTCGTATAAGCTTCCTATAAGCTCTCTATAAGCTAAGCGTACCCTCCTAACAGCCTTTTCTCTTCAAAATTCCCTTTAACCCTCTTTTGATATTTTTCGTTTTCCTCCGATAACTCCGAGCCTTTCCAAGTTTCTCTACTCCCCCTCCGCTGGTGCTTTTCTTGTAGCCTGTACCTCATTTTCTAATTTCCAAATTCGCTAATTTTCCCTATGCCTGTGTGGTTCACACTGCGCGTCGTGCACAACTAATTTGTAGTGAGTCCGCCATCTACAGCAAGCACAGTGCCTGTAATCCACGAAGCATTGTCGCTGGCTAAGAATACACAAGCTTTGGCTATATCTTCAGGCGTGCCAATGTGTTGTAAAGGGTAAATTTCCTTTACCATAGTCTCAAAAGCGGCTTGTTTTTCGGGGGTAAGAGCTTGCAAATTGTGGTTGAATTGCGGGGTAGAAATACTTCCAGGGGCAATGGCATTTACGCGTACGCCCAACTGTCCTATTTCAAAAGCTAAAGACTTGGTAAAAGAGTTTAACGCTCCTTTAGTAGCCGAATAAACGGTAGTCGCGCGGTTAGGAAGCATTCGGTGGGCAAAATACGACGAGATATTAATAACATTCCCCTTGCTTTTCACCAGAGCAGGAAGCAGACCTTGGGTAAGGAAATAAGGCGCTTTTACATTGAGGTTGAAGTGGGCATCGTATAAGGTATAGTCCACTTGCTCAAAAGGTACGAACTTGCCCAAACCAGCGTTGTTTACTAAAATATCTACCGTAGATAGCAGTTGCTCAATGTCTTTCACTACCTCAGCTACTGTCTCTGTTTTTGATAAATCAGCAGAGAGGGTGTGTACTTGCACGCCAAACTCATTTAGTAGCGCTTGTTGGGCTTTTTGTAGTTTCTCAGGGTCTTTACCTATGAGCAATAGATTTGCACCCTCACGGGCAAAGGCTTTGGCTATTCCTAAACCAATACCATCACTTCCGCCGGTAATTACGGCATTCTTGTTATTTAAGTTTTTCATTTTAATATTTGTTTATTGATTTTACATTTTCTTCTTTTATACCATTTTACTAAGGAAACATAAAGTACTGCCTGAGGAAATGATATTGCGTAAGAAGTTAGAAACTTTAGTCCCCAATCATTCCAAAGATTAAACTTATCGCTTGTAATAAAGCTGTTTACCAAGCAAAGCGGTGTTGCTATAAAAAAGACAAATTGCAGAGTTTGTTTAAGTTCTGTATTCATTTGTTAATTATCTTCTTTGATTGTAGATTATTTACAAAATGCAAAGGTAAAGTATTTATTTGTATATTTGCAACTTATTTCGTAATTTATTTACAATCTATGGCAAAAGAAGTACAAAAAGAACTCTTGTTAGACTTTGATTTTCTGCGGAAATTGGTAGTGGGCATAGGGGAAGTATCACAAATCACTGGTATCCCTACCCGACAAATACGCTATTGGGAAGAGAAAGGAATTATCAGCAGTTTGACAGAAGAGGAAGGAAAAAACCGCCGATATGATTACCTTAATATCAAAAAAATACTCCTCATCAAAGAACTCCTTGATGAGGGGTACACGTTAGATGCTTCGGTAGAGAAAGTAAAGAAGCGTATGGCGATGATAGAGGAAACGCTCACCAAGATGAATCAATTAGTTAATAAGCAGGTGAGTTGATGAGAACAATAAGTAAACAAGAAGCTATTGCGCTGAGACTCTTGCATCAGCAGTTGCTTTCTCCTCGATATGAAAAAACTGAGGATATTGTAGCGTGGCAAGGAGCTATGCAGGCACAGGATTATAATTATTTCCGTTGGGCGATAGGTATACGGCAGAGTGTCCCGCAATTGGCTCAACTCCAAGAGGCTTTTGCTAAGGCTGAACTTTTACGTCTTCATCTTTTGCGCTGTACGGTGCAAGTGGTGAGCAAAACGGATATAGGCTGGTTACTTCTTTTATGCAAGGAACGCAACCTGAGTACTTTGCAATCTTGGCAAAAGAGTATCAGTACAGCGTTTGCCCAAAATTACTTTGAGGAGGTAACCCACGCTCTACGTGAATTGTTCGTTGGTGGTAAGTCATTGTCTAAAAAAGCTATTGCTAACAGACTCACAGCTTTGGGGCTTTTACCCAATGACAAACTGCTCAACCCCTTATTATTGCGTGCTGAGATTGAAGGACTTTTGTGTTCGGGGGTGATGCAAGGCAAGGAAGCTACTTGGGCTCTATTGTCGGAAAGAGTGCCCACAACAACTGTTATTACCCTTGATGAAGCTTCGAAACGACTGGCACAGAAGTATTTCAGGAGTCATTCGCCTGCCTCGTTAGAGGATTTCACGTGGTGGTCGGGATTGCCTAAAATGCAATGTAAAAAAGCTATTGAGGGGATTGCCTCTGAATTAGAAGAAGTTTTGGTAGAAAGTACTCCAATGTATCTGTATCGCAATAACTTTGAGGCTACTAATTACACAAAAACAATGCATTTACTTCCGCCGTACGATGAGTATCTGATAGGCTATAAAAGCCGTTGGGTAGCTCTCGACAAAAAGCACGAAGCAAAGGCACACAATAAGTTTGGTATATTCAAACCGGTTATTCTGCACGAAGGCAGAGTTGTAGGCAATTGGAAAGCGAGTATTGATAAACAAGCAACTAACCTAACTACCGACCTTTTTACTGAGAAAACCAAAGTAAGGAAGAGTAACTTGCAAGAGGCTACTGAGCAACTTGTAAGGTTTTGTAAAAAAGATAACTAATTTTCTACTTAAAAAATTTGCTCATTTGTTAATTATATATTACCTTTGCAGCATTAAAATATTAATAATATAATTATGAAAAAAGTACTTTTAATGGGAGTGTTAGCTTCCTTTATGCTAGCGAGCTGTGGTACAGCTAAATCACCAGAGATGAAACGCTTAGAAAATCAACAGCAAGCCTTAAAACTCAATTCTGAGCTCAACGAATTGCAAATGAAACTCACTCAAGAGCAAACCAATAATCAGTCGTTGCAAACTGAGGCTACACAAGCTAATGAAGAAGCTACCAATCGTACGGATGCTTTTAGTGATGCCAACTCGGCTTCGGCAAGTGCTAAAAAAGCGAACAAAGCTCAAAAGGCATTGCGCAAAGCTAGTAAGGCTAACAAGAATTTAGCCAAAAGTAATCGCCGTATTGAGAAGTTGCAAAAAGACATCACTAAATTGCAAGAAAAGATAACTAAACTAAATGCTGAAGTAGAATTTAGCAAATAGATGCAAGTTAGATGTTTTATTAAAAAATCCTTGTATGGTATATACCACACAAGGATTTTTATTTATTGCTTGTCGTGCTACGACCTAATTATTACTTACTTCAAAGGTTACTTCTATATTCCCACGAGTAGAGTTAGAATACGGACAAACTTGGTCGGCTTTTGCTACAAGTTCCTTAGCTTGTTCAAGCGACACATTAGGTATATTCACTTGTAAGGTTACGCCGAAAATAAAACCGCCGTTGTTCAGCTTTCCAATAGATACGTGTGCTGTTACAGCGGTCTCACCAGTGGTTATTTTAGTTTGTCTAATAACCAAATTCAGTGCGCTGTCGAAACAAGCAGCATAGCCAGCGGCAAAAATCTGCTCAGGATTGGTATAATCGTCGTTAGCTCCGCCTAAGGCTTTAGGAGAACGTATTTCTAGGCTTAATACGCCATTGTCAGAAGTTACTTTTCTGTTGCGACCACCTGTTGCGGTGGCCACTGCTGTGTACATTGCTGTCATCTGTCTTTTTTATTTATGATTAATAATTTGTTTACTAATGTCCTAAGTGTTTCGAGCTATTCCTCACTTAGGGGTATTCTTCACACGGGGAGTTTTTTTATTGCTTATCGTGCTACGATTCGTGCTACGACCTAATTACCATATTGTAGTATCATCTCTACAAAAGCAGGATCTCGGCGAGAAGAGAAGAGCGGTTGCTTGGTATCAAGAGCTTGAATTTTTTCCATATCCTCTTGGGATAGTTGGAAGTCAAATACATTGAAGTTCTGTTCCATACGCTCTTTACGCACCGACTTAGGAATACAAATAATATCGCGTTGCAAGAGATAGCGCAAGGCTACTTGGGCAGCACTTTTGTGATACTTTTCACCAATGGCATTGAGCGTAGGATTGGCAAAGAAATCGTTTCTACCTTCAGCAAAAGGTCCCCACGACATTAGCTTGGTATCGTATTTCTTCATTAGCTCTTGGAGGTCTTGCTGTTGGTAGAATACGTGTGTTTCCATTTGGTTTACAGCGGGTTTTATCTCAACGTGGTATGCCAAATCGAGGTATCTATCGGCATAGAAGTTGCTCACCCCAATAGCGCGCACTTTGCCTTCTTTGTAGGCTTCTTCCATAGCGCGATAAGAGCCGTAATAATCGCCAAAAGGTTGGTGAACGAGTAGCAAATCAATATAATCGGTTTGGAGTTTGCGCAAAGAGGTTTCGATAGAGGCTTTAGCTTTTTCATAGCCTGCATTGCTTATCCACACTTTGGTAACGATAAAGAACTTTTTACGGTCGATACCACTTTTCTTAATAGCATTGCCTACGCCCTCTTCATTTTTGTAGATTTGGGCAGTGTCAATCATTCGGTAGCCTACCGAAATAGCATCGCTTACGCAACGCTCACATTCTTTTGGGTCTACTTGGAATACTCCATAACCCAATAGGGGCATTTGTACCCCGTTGTTTAATTGAATATTTTTCATTGCAATTCTTATTTTGTTAATTGAGTATATTCTTTTTCACTTACAGGTTCTTTCCATTCGGTTTTAGCTTTTTGCACATCCATTATAGCCAAATGAGCAAACCAACTTTGAGCGGTAGCTCCGTGCCAGTGTTTTACCCCTGCAGGCACTACTACCACATCGCCTTTTTGCAGCAGTTGGGCAGGCTTGCCCCACTCTTGATACCAACCTGTCCCTTCGGTAGCCAAGAGTATTTGTTCGGCACTATGCACGTGCCAATCGTTACGACAAGAGGGCTCAAAAGTAACATTAGCAACCAATATGTTGTTTTTCTTATCGGGGGCAACCAATACATTCAAATAGCTTTTACCAGAAAAGTGCTTGCTATTTTCGGGGGAATTAGGCTCGCCAAGGGCAAAGATATATCCTGCACTGCCTTTGCTAAGGTCGGCAGCTATTTCACTAGCATAGACTTCCTTAGCAGCAAGGAAAGCACTCCACGCCTTAGGCCAGCCTGCATAAAAGGCAATATGGGTAATCATCTCGGCTATTTCGTCTTTGCTGATGCCGTTTTTCTTGCCCTCGGTAAGGTGCGACTTAATAGTAAAATCAGGCGCTCCACTCCCTATTAGGGTAGCGATGGTTACCATACTGCGATCACGAGGAGAAAGTTCCCCTTCACGACTCCACACTTGCCCAAAAAGAACATCATCATTGAGTTCAGCGAATTTAGGTGCAAAATCGCCGAGGCGGTCTCGTCCAGCAGTTTGTTTTTTAGCTTCTTTTTTCATTGTATTTTGTTGTTTTACTTGGGCACTCATCGCTACTGTTAAGAGTACCATTGCAAAGATAATAATTTTTTTCATACAATTTTAATTTGCTAATTTCTTACTTTCTAACCATTTGTAGATATGTTCAAAAACTTCTTGGTTATTGAGGTCTTGAAACATAAAGTGGGTGTTGCCAGTGATGCCTGCCTTAGGCAAATCGATAACTTTGCAGTCACCTCCGTTGGCATTGATCACTTCGGCAAATTTGTAAGCCAATTCGCGTACACCACTCCAGAAGTTTTGAGCGGGTAGCTCGGCAGTCTTATCGAAATCAGGAATATTGTCACCAAAATAGATAACGATAGGTCGCTTAGTGAGGGTGAGAAACTGTTCTTTAGGTACACCAAAACCTCCTACAGGGAAAGAAGTATTTTCTTTGGTAATCGTAGGAACTTCACCTTCGGGGAATGGGAAAGTGCCTGGCTCAATGGCTACAACAGCTGTTACTTTTGGGGTTTGCATCGCAACATTCCAACCGATAATGCCACCTTGTGAGTGCGTGATAAAGATACCGTCACCTCCTTTCTCGAAAGTAGCGACTAAAGCCTCCGTTACTTTTGGAATATCAAACTCACCTATGTTAGGAGTCATTTGTTGGAAAAACTGATGTAGCGTTTCTTCTCCTTGGGGGAATTTAGAATTGCTGAAAAGTTTAGGATAATATCCCATACGGAATTGGGTAAACCACGCTTGGTCTAAAGTAGGGGTGGTTACTGTAGCTTCTACTGAGGGTTGCCCTGCTGCCCCACGGCGAGGTTGGTCGATAAGGTAAGTAGCATAGCCTTTGCGGAGGAACATAGGGGCAAACCCTTCGCGCCCATCGGGGGTGTTCATCCAGCCCACACGCGACTGACCGAAACCATGCAGGAAGTACACGCGGTGATGGTTGTAAGGCTGAGGTACTTGGTAGAAGATATTGGCATAATCGGCGTGAAGCGTTTGTCCGGCGGGGTTGTACTGACCTTTAATGGGGTCGAAAGTGCCATCGGTTCTCAGCACAGTACCTCCTGCGGTGAAAAAACCTTGTTCTTTAATAGCAAGCACAGCGCTTTCACTTTCATTTTGAGAAGCTGTCTTGCATTCTTGGTTGCAGTTGCAGCCTACTAAGGCAATCGCTGTGGCGAGGGTTATAAAAATTCTTTTCATTTTGCTATTGTTTAGAATATTGATTAAAAAATGTAATGATTTTAGGAATGATAACTGATAGATAGGCTTCTTTGTCGTACATATCGAAATGTCGAGCCTTAGGAACTACAAAAAATTCCTTACTATTAGTAGCGGCATTGTTATACATCAATTCTGCTCCTTGACGAGTGAAAGCGTTTTCGCCTGCTATTACCAAGAAAGGTGTATGTAGTTTTTTTACTTCTTCGGCAGGAAAGAATTTGCGCCAAGAAAGCTCAGACCAAGACGCAAATGGCAACCAATTAGGAGCAGCTCCTCGTTTGCTGTTGTAGTAATACTCAGCTCCTTCAGAACCTTCTTCGATGAGATTTACACGTGTAACAATACCTTTTTCTTCATACAGTTTCTTTTCGGATAGCAGTTGTGCTTCACTCTTACCATTAGGAGCGACAAAGTGGATCATTTCAAAAGGATTGACTACTGCAATAGCTTTCAATGGAGACGATTTAGCCAAAGTAACAGCGTAAGGTAAATACACTCCTGAACCACAGATGCCTACAGCAAAGATTTTGTTTTTATCCACATTGGGGTATTTCGTTATAAAAGCTACTGCGCTATTGATGTCGGTAGCTTTTATAGTAGGGTCTTCATAAGCGCGAGGTTGTCCTTCACTAGAACCAAAATAAGAATAATCATACACCATTGTAACAAACCCTTTTTCAGCTAAAAGTTGTGCGTAAAGACTGGCGGTTTGTTCTTTGGTACTTCCCATAGGTCCTTGTACTACTACCGCAGGTAGATGGTCGCTTTTCTTCATTTTTATAGGGGTATAAATCACTCCTGCTAATTGAAAACCAGAAGTCTGGTTTTTGAATACTACGGGAGTAATGTTTACCATTTCGGTAGGAGGTTGAGCTATAACCTCATTTTCTTGTGCCAATGCCCCTATGCTTACCAAAGATAAACATATCGGAGTTAAAACACTTTTAAAAGAATTATTCTTTTTCATAATTGTATTTTTTTGATGACAGATATACAAATACTTTTAATTATTTCAGTTTTTCGGAGAGTTTTTGTGCTTGTGATTGATTGTTAGCCATTCCTTCATAGCTAAAACCATACATTTCACAAAAACGTTTTATAGTGTATTCTCCGTCATTAATCATAAACTCGGAAGGACTTGAACCTTGATATAAAAAAAAGAGTTTACGAGGAGCAAACGAATTTGGGGCAATAGTCCCGTAAAAACGCTCTAACAAGGTGCGTACGATGCTACTTATATTGTGCCAATATACAGGAGACCCAAGCACAATGATATCGGCATTTCTAATTTTCGTCAATACTTCATCGAATTGGTCGCCCGAGAGAGTCTGTCCGTAATGATTGACTCTATACTCCACTAGATTAAGTGTTTCGTATGTTTTTCCTCTGAGTAATGTTTGTGCTAACTGAGCCGTATTGCCGTTAGGGTTTGGGCTTCCGTTGATAAAAAGAATCTTTTGGGTATTCTTCTTGTTGTTCATTTCTTTGTCTTTGTTTTGGCAACTTGCCGTTCCTATTAAAGTAAAAAAAGCAAGTGCAAGTGTTAATAATTTGCTTTTATTCATCTTTTTTCGTCAGTATTCTTGACGACTGATTAATTATTTATTACAAATTCTTTTTAAAAAACTCTGTGAGTTTCTTTACTGCTTGGGTTACATAGGGTTCTTTCCAATAGGTTTGGATATGGGTAGCTCCTTCAAGCAGATAGAGTTCTTTAGGTTGTGCATTGACGGCTTTAGCAAAGGCATCTTCGGTCATATCACGAGTGTCGGCTTTACTACCGGCAAGCATTAAGAGCGGTTGGTTGATAAGCTCTATTTGGTCGGTAGCATCAAAGCGCATCAAGTCCAGAAGACTGCTTTGGGTGTAACGGAAGGTGCTGTTTGGGTGGGCGTGGGTTTCGAGATAATATTCATAACCTTCGCGATAGAGTTCAAAAGGCATTTTAGCAACCTCTTCTTTGCTCATTTTAGGCATATTGCCCACATAACGCACTTCACCACCACGAGCTTCTTCTTCGCGGGCTTCAGAAGCCTCTTTAAGTCGTTGTTGGATAGTAGCTACTTGCGAGTTTTTAAAACCATTACGGCGCACCAATCCTGTGTTGAACATACTCAATGTTGCTACAGCTTTAAATCGCTTATCTGTTTTTGCTGCATTGAGTGTATATCCTCCTCCGCCACAGATACCGAGTATCCCGATACGATTGGCATCTACCCCTGCATAGGTGCTAATAAAATCGGCAGCAGCGTGAAGGTCGGCAGTACGGCTGGAAGGAGTATCTACATTACGAGGGGTACCTCCACTTGCTCCTTGATAAGCAGCATCGGGAACTATCACAATATAACCTTGCTTTGCCAAAAGCTCGGCATACAAACCTGCGACTTGTTCTTTTACGCCACCGTTAGGGTGGGCTACCACTATAGCAGGATATTTTTTAGTTTTGTCATATCCCGCAGGTGTATAGACATTAGCTGCAATGCTAATACCATCATTGCGGGTGTATTGTACGGGGTGCATTTGTTGTGCTGATAGGTTCATAATAGTCGTAAGAGTTAAAAGGTTTATTGTCTTTTTCATTTCTATATGTTTTTATTATTTGTTCATTAACTAATTACAAGGCAAAGATACAGCGGATTTGCCAAAGGATTGTTATACAAAAGTCGGTAGTTTTTACAAATTTTTCTAAGTTCTTATTTTATGTATTGTTGCCAGAACGCTACAGCCAAATCTAACCAACCTTCAGCATCGGTGCCATTGCCTAAACCAAATCCGTGCGAAGCAGTTTGGTAGCGATGAAAGGCTACGGGTACACCTACACGTTTGAGGTTCTCGGCGCGATGTTGCATACCATCAGCAGAGGCAATGCCATCATTAGAAGCTACTGCGAGAAAAGTAGGTGGAAAATCTTTGCTGTAAAGACTTTGTCCTGTATAGATAATCACAGCAGTAGCAGGTTGGGGTAAGTGGGCGTTAGTAAATTTCTTAACTCCATAGTAGGCAATATTGCCCACCATACGTGCGCCTGCCGAGCCTCCCCAAAGAGAATAATCTTCTGTTGAGACGCCTAACGTTTTAGAATTTTGCAGTACATAAGCGATAGCTTGGGCTAAATCTTCGGTGGCGTACTGCTCACTGCCAATGCGGTAGCGTATCACAAAGGCATTGTAACCCAGTTCGCTAATGCGTTTAGCCAGAGGAAAGCCTTCGTGCAAAGAACCTATGTATGAGAAACCACCTCCAGGGCATATTATAGCAAACGGAGCCCCTTGTTTGCCACGAAAAAAGAAGAGTCCTGTGTTTTGCTTGCGAGGATCTTGTTTTTTCTCATTGTCAGTATAAATGTTATAGAAGATAGTTTGCCCTTTATCCACTTCATCAATAAGATGGTTTACAGCGTTGAGTACTACATTGGGGTGCACATTGCTGTGGTAGGGCATAGTATGGGCTATTTGTGAAAGCGGTAGGGTGTAGTAGTTGCTATTCTCATCAAAGGGCAAAAGCAGTTCGCCATAGCCTGTAAAGGCTTTATGATAGATGAGGTCTTGTACGGTATGCGCAACTGTAAGGTGTTCGCTTGTAGTTGTCGAAGCTTGAGGATTGTTAGGCATAAGGTCTTTATTTTGAGCACAGCTTGTAAAGCTAAGAGTTAAGAGAATTAGTGGTGATATGAGATTTTTCATAAGGCTTATTTTTTATAGTTTCTCCAAATTTTTTAAGTATTTTAGGGGTGCAAGCACTCCAGAATTCCCAATCGTGTCCACCTTCACGTAAGATATAATCGTGAGGGTAATTTGCAGCAGTGAGTTGCTGATGGAGGCGTTGGTTTTCACGCGTAAAGAAGTCACGTGTGCCCAATTCAAGGGTGACAGGAGGCAATTCGTTTTGTGGATATTGCTGTATCACCTCATAAATATTGCGTACACCATAGCCTTCGATAACAGCACTCATTGCATAGATATAGCTAAACATATCACGATGGGTAATGCCATAATATAGGGCTCCATAGCCTCCCATCGAGAAGCCTCCTATCATTCGGCTTTGGCGTTCCCCTTTGATATGAAAACGTTTTTCTACTTGTGGAAGAAACTCTTGAAAAAAGTAGCTTTCGTAGCGAATAGAGCGTCCTGCTACATTGTCTAAATACATCCACGTATTGCCATCGGGGGTGATGATAACTGCTTCGGGCATAATGCCATCGGCAATAGCCTTATCGGCTTGTTCTTGGAGTTTATCGTACACAAACCAATCGTTTTGGTTGCCACCATAGCCGTGCAATAGGTATAGTACAGGGTATGTTTTCTCATTGCTGTAACCAGCTGGTAGATAAACCGTGTAATACATATCTCTGCCTACTATTTTGCTTTTTATTACTTGGTCGTGTAGCACAGTGCTTCCATTACTGTTAGTTTGTATAGGTTCGGGGGTATTGGTAACAGTGGGGTTACCTTCTGTTTTAGAGCAAGAAAAAAGTGTAATACTCATCAAGATAAGGATAGGCAAATTCATATTCTTTTAATTTTTATTGTTTGACGGTGCAAAGGTACGGCGGTATTTTGAACAGATTGTTACACAAAAGTCGGTAGTTTTTACAAATTTTTCTATCTTTGTCGCATTATGAGTATGAGTAACGAAAATATCATTATTGAAGACAGCCTTCACCGCTTAGGTAGTGAGGAGTTGCGACATTGTATAGCCCACGTGCTATGCGAGGCGGGTAGTTATGTTTTTAAGTATAACGGAGAAAATTTTGCGCTTGAAGCTGGACAAACGATGATTATTCCTTATCAGCAGTTTATAGAGGCCGTTGTGCCCTCGCCCTACTTGCAAGCTACTTGTATCTACCTAACCCCTGAATATGCCGAATACTGTACTCCGCGTAGCAATTACGGCATACGAGGGGCGTTGGCACTATTTGCTAATCCTATTATGCCCCTCACCGAAAAGCAGTTTGCCCAATTGCAATACGATTTCGAGCAAATAAAACGCCGACTGACCGATACCACTCACGCTTTTCAAGAGGAAGTGCTACACAGTGCGGTGCAAATGCTTATTTTAGATTATTTTGATATTCATACCTCGCTGTTTGGGAAGCAGAAAATAACCTTTCAGGACAACGATCTTATGGTGCGTTTTATGGCATTGTTAGAACAAGAAGAGTATGTGCAACATCGCGAAGTGGGCTATTATGCCGATAAGCTCTTTGTCTCGCCTAAGCATCTATCGGAAGTATGCAAACAGGTGAGTGGTCGCAATGCCCTCTTTTGGATTAACCGATTTACTACCATACATATACGAAAACTGTTGCAACAAAAAACACACTCTATCACCGAGCTCACCGACCTTTTTGGTTTTTCTTCTACCGCCTATTTTTCTCGCTTTGTACAACAACATTTAGGGGTAAGTCCGAGTGAATTTTATCAGTAATAATAAAACTCCCCGCGATACGAGCCACATAGGCTGTTTGCATCACGGGGAGTTTATTTATTATGTATCGTGCTACGACTCCTCAATTTTAAGGTAGTCTTTAGCTTTTGTATCAGCTACATCAGTAAGTCGCATTTTACCATCAGTGGCATCTAATTTTAACTGGTGATAATTTGACACCGTTTCATTTTCCCTCTTTTTTGAGTAATCCCCAAAGGTGTGCATTTTGAGTTCTTTAAATCTTATTTCACTAATTGTTCTATCTGTTTTTGCAGTGTAGCTCGCTCGTTAGCCGATTTAGAAAGAGCAATCGCTTTTTGGTAGTGAGCAATTGCTTTTTGGTTATTGATATCAGTATACAAATATCCTAATAACTCGTGGTAGTAACGATTGTCTTGTAGTCCTAATTTTTCAGCTTCTACAATAGCTTTTTCTTTGCCGTACACCTTGCCGTAAGCAAAAGTCCTGTTTAAGGCTATTACAGAAGAATATTCAATGATAATGAGTTGGTTATATAGGCGGAGAATATACTCCCACTTATTTTCATCGGTAGGGGTAGTATGCCAATAGGCAATACCAGCTTCTAAGTGATATTTAGAGATTTGAGAGTCTTCGCAGGCTTTTACTAAGTAATAGTTGCCTCTGTGTATGAGTTCTTTGTCCCATTTGCTTTTATCTTGTTGTTCATAAAGGGTGTTTTCACCTGTGGTATTGATACGAGCTTCAAGTCTGGAACTTTGGAAACACATCAGCGATAAAAGAGCATTCACTTGTGGTGTATCAGTTTGAGGGTGCTCGGCAAGTAAGAGCGTAAGACGTAAGGCTTCTTTGCAGAACTCCTTTCGTATAAACTGATTGTTAGTTTCGGAAAAATAGCCTTCATTGAAAAATAAGTACAAACAGCGCAGTACAGTTTCTAATCGGGCTTGTATATCGGCTGGGCTTACGGTTTTGATTTGAAAATGATGCTCTCTGAGTTTGCTTTTAGCTCTAAGAAGTCGTTTTTTTATAGTTTCGGTATGGGTGAGTAGGGCATTGGCAATCTCTTCTACTGTAAAACCACAGAGTATTTGCAAAGCCAAACTTATTTGAGACTCTACAGAAATAGAAGGATCGCAGATATTGAAGAGCATTTCTAACTGACTGTCGTTTATTTCAGAGGTTTCAAAGGTAAGTTCTTCGCTTTTTTCAGTAGGTGTAAGTGCCTTTTTTACTTTATCTTCAAATATAGCTACGTGTTTTTCATAGTCTTTAGCTTTGTTTTTGGCGACGGTGTAAAGCCACGCAGTAGGGTTGGGAGGTAAGGGCTCTGTTTCCCACAATTCATAGGCTTTTAAGAAAGTATCACTCGCAATATCTTCAGCAATCTCCAAATGAGAAAAGCCAAAATGGCGACATAAGACTGCCACCATTTTAGCGTATTCTTTTCGAAACAAATCGGATAAAAGTTGTGAGTGAGGCATTTTAATCTCTTTTTAGCACTTCACGCACTTCAATACTGCCACCTACTTGTTCAAAAATAGGGTTGGCTTTAGCCATTTCCACTGCTTCATCAATGTTTTCAGCTTTTACTACCACATAGCCACTGATAAACTCTTTAATTTCGGTAAAAGGTCCATCGGTTACAACCTTATCGGCTTTGATAGTTTTGGCACTGCCAGCGATAGGCAAAAGGGTATTGCCTTTGTCGGCTAATTTGTTTTGTGAAGCGATACCTGCAAGCCAGTTCATACGTTCTTGCATTTGCTCGGGAGTAGGTTTGAAATCAGCGATGTTGTTCAAACGAAAAATTAATACAAAATCTTTCATACATTTTTAAATTTAATATTATACCCCTATAACGATTGAATTTCCTCTATGGGGACAAAGATAGTAATAATTAGCAAATTCGGAAAACTCTCCGTGGTGCGAGCCACACAGGCTGTTTGTATACGGGATTTCATTTTCTCATTTTCTAATTCTCTAATTCCCTAATTCTCTAATTTCCTAATTTCCTAATTTGCTAATTTTCAATCCTTATCTTTTACCTAAAAATTTCTCTTTGGTAACTCTATTATTGGGTCTATCGAGGGCTGTAACTACTATCTTACTACCTGAAAGAGTAGGGTTCAGGGCAGTAGTAGCGTATTGCCAAATGTCAGCGGTAAGTATGGCATTGCCTTCTTCAACGGTTTCCTCACCGTGCGATATCGTTACTTTCACCTGAACAACCTTAAAATTATCACTTACTTCAATAGCTATAAGCTCTCCTTTTTGAGTACCTGTATAGGCTTCGGCATTGATGTGACTGATTTCAGGAGCTTTAAGATAATCAGATACTGCCATATTATAAGCGTTGATAACACCACGTCGTTTAGCTTCTGCTGTATATAAGTCTTTCAGAATAGGGTCTTGCAAAGCGTTTTTGGCATAGGTGCTAGCGAGCCTAAATCGGTTATTTTGCGAGATGAGAGTAGGGTGAGTAGTAGGCTTTCGGCGGGGTTTTGCAACAACAATAATCTTATCGCCTACTCTGCGGTATACTACTTGGTTGCCGAGTTTCCCCGAGATGCCTTGCATTGCTAAGTTGTCTTTTATTTTTGCCATAGGTCTATTAGTTAATTTGTCCTTTTGTTAATTAGTACTGCAAAATTATAAAACATTTACTGAATTAGCAAATATGTCCATCTGCTCTCCGGTTTAAGACTGCCTATCGTTCGGTGTAGAGCCACTGTAGAGCCACTGTAGAGCCACTGTAGACCCACTGTAAAGCCACTGTGGGTTCGGTATAGCTTCGGTGTAGATAGTAATAAAATTCTCTCTATGGTTTCAATAAGTAAATATTCGAAATTTCATTTTTATAAGACGTTTACTTAACCTTATTTCAAAGGGTTAAGCCTTATACTTCCCTCTTTTCCAAATTTCTATTGAGTTAATAATGTTCTGCCACAAAATATAACAGCCAGGACCTACGGTGGAAAGAGGGTGCAGGTAAGTGGTAGCTATCCAAATGGCAAAAGCCGTATTCTTTTGCCCTAAGGCTTGTCCTGCCTCAATCGAAGCTTCAAAAAACCGACCTATATACCGCCCAATAGCGTATTGCATTAGGCATAATAGTAACCCCAAAAAAGCAATGAGCAATAAAAAACCTATCCCCGATTGTGCGTGGAAGATATTTTTAAGAGTCGTACCGGTAACAATCATCAGTGAACAACCCCAAAGGTAGAAGGAGAGGTCAGGAATGTTTATCAGCCATTGGTGAAAGCGGTGAAGTTGTGGTACACTCTTAGTAAGTAGTGCTAAGAGCATAGGCACAACCAACACCAAACACACTTTCTGCATTATGAGCGAGAAAGCAGTCCAAAAAGTAAACTCCGATGCAGGTTCTATCAGCGGAAAACAAATCGGAATCAGTAGGGCGCAAAGCAGATTAGAGAGGAAAGTGTAGGTGGTCATCTGTTCCAAATTGCCCCCAAGTTTTAAGGTTACTACGGCTGCAGCCGCGGCACAAGGGGCTATCACACAAGCAAGAATGCTCTCCAAGAGTATCAACTCCTTGCCTCCAATCCGAAAATAAAGAATCACCCCTACAATCGCTGTTACCAAAACGATTTGGAAGAGACTTGCCCAAAAGTGCCATCGTACAGGCAACAACTTTTTAAAGTTTACCTTGCAGAAAGTAACGTACAGTATCAGGAACATAAACAGAGGCAGTATAGTGTCGAACGTAGGAGCAAGTTTCTGTGAGAGAGTATCCAGTGCAGGCACGTAGTAAAATATGAGATATACCAAAGCGCCTATGCCCATAGAAATAGGCAGTGTCCAATTCTTTATAAAACGAATGAGTGTAAGCATTTTAAATTTACCGATGAGCTAATGATTTAAGGCTACAAAAGTACAAATAATTTGCTAATCAAACTACCTGAACAACTCGTATTTAAAATTTCTAATTTGTCAATTTGCTGATTTCTCCCTATCTTTGCCCTCAATTTACCAATTGTTAATGAACAAATTAAGACATTTCTATAAAACAGCTTTTATCACTTATTGCTATCCTTTCAGTATCAGCTCTTTTGGCTCAAAATCCTTTTGAATTTGATTTGCACTAAACTTCGCCAAAGTTAAATAATTCGCTAATTGACAAATTTTCTAATTATTTTCCAACCTTTTTAATTTTTCTTCGTTTATAAGGGCAAAAAGGATAATTGAGATATCAAAATTCATATATTTATTTTCTGAACTTTTAATTTTGTAGGACTTATGAAAAAGAAAATATTTACATCTGCCAAACTATTGCTGATAGGAGTTATCCTATTGTGCTACCTTGTTTTTACTGCCTGTTCAGCTCTCACGCTTGAGTTTGAAGAGAGGGACTTGACCATTACAAATCTTGACGGCAAGACCATTCCCATAAGAGTTGAGCTTGCTCGCTCCATACGAGAGATGTCAAAAGGTTATATGGGGCGTGAGAATATTCCCGAAGGAACGGGTATGCTTTTTATCTTTAAAAGAGACGAAAAGTTAAGCTTTTGGATGAAAGATACGCCTACTCCCCTTTCAATTGCGTTCATTAACTCGAATGGCGAAATTCGCAAAACACGCGATATGACACCGTTCAGCCATCAAAGTGTGGACTCATCGGAACCTGTGCGTTATGCTCTTGAAGTGCCTCAAGGATGGTTTAAAAAAAACAACATAGGAAAGGGCTGTACAATCAAACTGCCGTAACCGATGAAGTTGAACAATCTCCTGTTTTTCTACATCGTACTTAATTTGAACCTTAAAAAGAATAAATCATTCATCATTTAAAGAAAAATGCAAATCGACCATTGTCTCATCGAGAAAGCTCAGCGCAACGACCGCTTAGCGCAAAAGCAGTTGTACGACCAGTACGCTCCTGCTTTGCTGAGTGTGTGCAGGCTGTACATTAGTGATTTGCAATTCGCCGAAGATGCCTTACTGAAAGCCTTTTTCAAGATATTTACCAGTCTCTCTAAATATGAAGAACAAGAACACTTCTATGCGTGGATACGCAGGATTACTGTAAATGAATGTATAGATTTTCTCAAAAGCAAAGCCCAAAAGCTATCCTTCACCGATTGGAGCGATACTTACGACACTATCGACGAGAGTGAGTTAGACAATGAATCTTTTAACGATGAACAAATACAAGCCTTTATAGATAAACTTCCTTCTGCCTGTCGTACCGTTTTTAACCTTTATGTGTTTGAAAATGAATCTCACAAGCAGATAGCAGAGAAGTTAGGTATTAGTGAAGGCACTTCTAAATCGCAATTGGCTTATGCCAAAAAACTTTTACAACAATACGTTACAAACTATAAAAAAAGAGCTTAAAAAATGTGGAAAGATAGCATACAACGCCTATTTAGGTATCGGAAAATCACCCCCTCGCCTACCCTATGGGAACAGTTAGAGGCGCAATTAGCCGAGAGTGAAGCCCAACAAGCAAGGCAGAACAGCCGAAAAGTGTGGTATTACGCCATAGCTGCCTGCTTGCTATTGTGCCTCGGGATAGGGTATTTGTTAGAACAGCAACAAACCAATACAAACCCTGAATATCAATCGCAGAAAGTAGTAGTTGTAACCACAGAAAAAGAAAACGTATCATCTGTTGGTACTACTTTCACTCCTACTACGATAACCGAAACTCCCAAAGTTCCCATAGTCCAAAGGACTCTTACAACTTTGCCAGCTGTTAAGAGTTCCATAGCTTCTCCTGCCCTCCTCGATATCAATGAGGTAGATACTCTTTTTGCCGAGTATACTGCTGATGCTATTGAAACCAGAATTACAAAACAGATGGAAAAGCAAATAGCAGGGGATTTACAGCAACTATCGGCAGAAGATTTAGCTCTTATCGCTACTACTCAAGCTCAACTCAACCAATATGTAAATCAAAAATACGAGCAAGATGCTACTTTTAACACCATTGAAAGGGACTTGCTTAGAAACAGGGTAAAACTATTAGCTGAAAGGCTATTAAAAGAAGTAGGAACACGCGTTGTTTTAAACAATAAAGACTAAAAATAAATATCAAAATGAGAACATTACATTTTTTATGGGTGATTTGCTTGTTGGCGACAAGCATCACCTTCGCACAAGACCATTCCAAAGAAGCTATCAAAAAATCGAAATACACGATAGACTCTATTGTATTTGCAGAAAAAGAAACGCTCAAAAAGAAACTTTCAGCCGTAAATCAGTTGCTCAAAGAGAAGAAAATCAGTGAAGAACTGAGTCAGCAGATGAAAGAAGAGCTCACGGCTACTACCGAGAAGAATATCAAAGAAAAGACAGCTGCTGAAGCCGAACATTTAGCGAAACTCATACGTGAAGGAGCTACATCAGCCTCCACAGAAACTCAAACCAATACGCTTACCACAGCTAAATCGGATGCGTATAAGCGCGCAATGGAAGAATTAGAAACTATTTTCCGCAAGAAGGAAGAGAAAAAAGTGAATACCAATCGTGCCTTAGACGAAATAGGGCTTTATATGGCAATAGGGTTTCACAACCTAAACAGTAGCAATGGCTTTGGTGACAATCGTTTTAAACCCTTAGGTTCTAAATCGTTTGAATTGGGCTTTACATCAGGGTTTCGCTTGCTTAAAACGAACAATTTGTTGCATATCAACTATGGAATTGCCTGGATGCACGACGGACTCAAATTCAAAGAGAGCGAGTACTTTGTAAGAGAAAACGGCGTAACAAAATCGGTGGAGTATACTGCTAATAAACTTAACAAATCGAAATTGCGTACCAATTACCTCATCGTGCCTGTGGACTTCGAATTTGATTTCACACCTCCTAAAACTAAGAACGGAGTAACCATTTACCCTGTTCACGACAGTTTCAGAGTAGGTTTTGGGGGTTATGTAGGGGTATCCATAGGCAACAGTCAGAAAATAAGATATGACGATGGTTCTATTCATAAAAATGTTATAAGAGAGGACTTAAATATCAGCCCTTGGGTATATGGACTTTCGGCTCATTTAGGATATAAAGATTATGTGATTTATGCTCGATATAGCCTTGCTCCTCTTTTCCGCAACAATCCTGTAAACGAGTATCCTTTTTCTATAGGGATACGTTTTGGAGATTAAAAGATTTGTTTTATATCTCTTAGCTAAAATTTATTTTCCTGAAAATAGTATTATAATCAAAAAAAACTTTGTACCTTTGCAACGTTGCTTGTAAAGGTACTTTTTTTGTTTGGTATAAAAGCAGTCTTTTTAAATGATAAAAATATGAATACAATCTTAAAAGAAAAAGACATAGACACTCAAGATAAACAGAAGCTTATGGAGGCACTCGAGACGATGAGTGCCGAAGAGTCTGCTGGTTATAAGTTGTGGATTTCAAAAAAGCTTGAAGAGAGGTTTCATAATCCGACTAATTTAGAAGAAAACAATGAATATGCCTCAGCTAACTATCAGGATAAAGAAGAAGATATTACCAACTTAGAAAATCTTGTAAGAGAAGCAAGAGCAGAATATAAAGCAGGCAAAACTACCCAAATAAACCCGTTTGATATATGGGAAAATCTTTAACTGAGACTGAAGAAAGCTCAAGCTCAACCTATACAATCGAATTAACTCAAGAGGCTTTAAAACAACTAAAAGAGATAAAGAAAAATGGGCTACCCTCTGTAAAGAAACGCTTAGAGAGGATTTTTGCAGAAATAGCGATTAATCCTATGGATAGTAATGGGTTTGCTTCTGCTGAGAAATTAAAACATTTCCCTAATAATGAGATTTGGAGCAGAGAGTTAAGCAAAAAGGATAGAGTAGTGTATGAAGTTTTTGAAGATGAGAAAACAGTACTTGTTTCCCGATTATTAGGACATTATTTTGACAAATAAGTCGTAGTACGACGACAGTACGAGCCGTATAAGTAACCGTAGTACGGTGGACAGCAGAAGAGTCGGGAGAGCGAAAGATAACGGAGGATTTCAGAAGTAGTGTGAGAGGATTTTTGATGAAAAAAAGGTATTGGAAGGGTGTACTTAGCTTATAGGGAGCTTATAGGAAGCTTATACGAATCTTGGACGATTGGTATAGAAAGGGTATATAAGTGATTGACTCATAATACAATACAACAGTGCTAAAAATGTAAAAAACGGGGTTTCGAGACGAAAGAAAGAGAATCCTCACCCCGTCCCTCTCCCAAGGAGAGGGGGAATGTGGAGACGGTAAAGGAGAAGGGATAATTAGAGAGTTAGCAAATTAGAAAATTAGGAAATGGGGTGGTATGGGAGCTTAGTCCATAGGCACTAGGAGGGGAGTATGACGAAAAAAGGAAGAAATGACGAGTGACGATTGACGAATGACGAATAACAGATGAAGAAGATAATATTATAAGGAGAAACTGAAATGAGGGGAAAGCGATTGAGAAATGGTATTGTTTGAAACTAATGATACTTAAAACATCTAAAAATTGACAACTAACGACTAAACACTAAATATAATGAGTAATACAAAGAAAATTAATCCCGACTATGTGTTTGAAACCAGTTGGGAAGTATGTAACAAAGTAGGAGGTATTCACACGGTGATTACCACGAAAGCTCCGAGTATTGCGAAACAATTCAGAAGGAAATACATTCTGATTGGTCCCGATATTTGGCAACACAACGAAAATAAAGAATTTGTAGAAAACCCCGAACTCTTCAAATCGTGGCGTGCTAAAGCAGCATCTGAGGGCTTGCGCGTGCGTGTGGGGAATTGGAAAATAGAAGGCAACCCCATAGTAATTCTGGTAGATTTCTCTCATTATGTAAGTGCCAAAAACGAGATTTTGCGTTATTATTGGGATAACTACAAGCTCGATTCTTACAACAGTCCGTGGGATTACGTAGAGTCGGTGCTTTTTGGTTATGCAGTAGGGAAGGTGATTGAGAGCTTTGTGAAGTTCAACACTGCTTCACGCGAAAACGTGATTTGCCATTTCCACGAATGGATGACCGGTAGTGCGCTACTCTATTTGGAAGAAGAAATGCCTAAAATAGGTTCGGTATTCACTACTCACGCTACCGTAGTAGGTCGTGCGATTGCCGGCAATGGTTATCCGCTCTACAACGATATGAAGAACTACAAACCCGAAGAAATGGCCTATCGGTTTGGGGTACAACACAAACACTTCCTCGAAAAAGAAACTACCAAAGTAGCCGACTGCTTCACTACGGTAAGCGAAATTACTGCCCAAGAAGCGTTGCACTTCCTCAGCAGAAAAACTGATATCATCACGCCTAATGGCTTTAACGACGCCATAGTACCAGCTGAAAAAGATTTTGATAAGAAGCGCGCAGAAGCTAAACAGCGTCTTATCAGCGTAGCACAGGCTTTGGTAACCCAACCTATTAGCAAGGATACCAAAATTGTAGCTATCAGCGGTAGATATGAGTTCCACAACAAGGGTATCGATGCCTTTATTGATGCCTTGGGAGCACTGAATAGGAATTCTAATAACAAGAAAGAGCTTTTGGCTTACATCTTAATTCCTACAGCTCACGATGCGCCTAACCAAGGATTGCTAAACAATTTGCACAACCCTCAGCAAACTACCGAAAACGAACAAAAGCACCTTACCCATATTCTCCCTGATGTGTATCACGATGCGATAATGACTCGTATTTATGAGCAACAGCTCTTCAATAGGAAGGAAGATAAGGTGAAAGTGATTTTCTGTCCAAGTTATCTCAATGGCAACGACGGGGTGTTCAACCTTTCTTATTACGACTTGCTCATCGGGTTGGACGGCACCGCTTTCCCATCGTACTACGAGCCTTGGGGCTATACACCGCTTGAAAGTTTGGCTTTTAAAGTATCTACCATTACCACTACTTTGGCAGGCTTTGGCAAGTGGGTGAACGATTATTACCCCGAAAAACAAAAAGCGATAGAAGTAGTACCGCGCACCGATAGCAACTACGGTGAGGTAGTAGGCGCGATTGCTAAAAATATTCAGAATTTATTAGACAGGAAAGAACAAGACTTCCAAGAGCTTCGCGAAACAGCAGGTAAAGTATCAGAAATCGCTCTGTGGAAGAACTTGGTACAATACTACATAAAATGTTATGAACTCACTCTTGAAAATATAGAGGACAGAGTGGAGAGTCTGCCTCCGGTAGAAACTGATGGAGTGGCATATTTAGAGAAATCGAAGGTGGTGAACACGCCTAACTGGCGCAGTGTGATTATCCACCGTGCAATTCCCGAAGCCTTACAACCGCTCGAAGAACTTGCTAAAAACCTTTGGTGGTGCTGGAATGACGAGGCTTACGAAGTTTTTAAATACATCGATAAAGCCCAATGGATAGAAGTGCGTAAAAACCCTATTGCATTGCTGGACAGCATCTCACTTACTCGTTATAAAGAATTGGAGCAAGATGCGGTATTTATGCGCAATCTTTCGAAAGTATATGGTGATTTCCAAGCCTATATGGCTAAAAAATCGGAGATGGTAAGTCCGTCTATCTCTTATTTTAGTATGGAATACGGCTTGCATTCTTCCTTGAAGATTTATTCAGGAGGTTTGGGTATCTTGGCGGGCGATTACCTAAAAGAAGCCAGCGACAAGGCAACCAAAATCACTGGGGTAGGATTGTTATACCGCTATGGTTATTTCACTCAAAAACTATCTTCAGCAGGTAACCAAGAAGCCGACTACGAAGCACAAGATTTCTCGAAGATACCTGTAACGCCTGTAACAGATGAGAGTGGAAAATGGTTGATTATATCAATAGATTTACCAGGTAGAACCCTATATGCACGTGTATGGCGTGTGGACGTAGGTCGTATAGAGCTTTATCTTCTCGACACCGATTTTGAGAACAACCGCGAAGACGACCGTTCTATCACCCATCACTTGTATGGAGGTGACTGGGAAAACCGTCTTAAACAAGAAATGTTATTAGGTTTAGGAGGTATTAAGATGTTGCGCAAGCTAGGTATCGACAGTGATATTTACCACTGCAATGAAGGGCACGCTGCCTTTATAGGGTTGGAACGCCTCAGCGAGTATATCCAAAACGAGAATCTTACTTTCTCGGAAGCGATGGAAGTGGTGCGCGCTTCGTCACTCTTTACTACTCACACCCCAGTACCCGCAGGTCACGATGCTTTTGAAGAAGGCTTATTACGCGCTTATTTAGGAAATTACGCCGATATATTGCACGTGAATTGGGAACAAATACTCGCTTTGGGTAAAATAAACTTGCAAAACCCACACGAGAAATTCTCGATGAGTAACCTCGCAGCAAACCTTTCGCAAGAAGTAAACGGTGTGAGCTGGCTACACGGTGAGGTAAGTAAAGAAATCCTCAAAGACTTGTGGCCAGGTTATATGCCTGAAGAACTTCACATTAGCTATGTAACCAATGGAGTACACCAACCTACGTGGACAGCTGGCTTGTGGAAAGAAGTAGAAAACGAGGTGTTTGGCAAAGACTACAAAACACACCACTACGACCCTAAGAGCTTTGAGGGCATCTATAAGGTATCTGACCAACGCGTGTGGGAAATCAAAACGGCTCTTCGTTCTAAGCTCTTGCGCCGTGTAGAACAAAAGCTGCGTTTAGAGAAGAACACCCCTTATTTCTCTCCACGTCAGTTAGTGGAAATCAAAGAGAACTTACGCGAAGATATCCTTACCATTGGTTTTGCGCGTCGTTTTGCAACCTACAAACGCGCTCATTTGCTCTTTACCAATATAGAGCGTTTGGATAAAATAGTGAACAATCCTGAGCGCCCTGTACAGTTCATCTTTGCCGGTAAAGCCCACCCTGCCGATAAAGCAGGACAGGATTTGATTAAGAATATTGTGGAAATTTCGAAATTACCACAGTTCTTAGGCAAGATATTATTCGTTCCTAACTACGATATGGAGCTCGCGCGCCATATGGTACAAGGGGTAGATGTATGGATGAATACCCCTACACGTCCGCTAGAAGCCTCAGGAACCAGTGGTGAAAAAGCTGCAATGAACGGAGTAATGCACTTCAGCGTACTTGATGGTTGGTGGGTAGAAGGGTATCGGGAAGATGCCGGTTGGGCTCTCCCTATGGAACGCTCCTACGAAAACCAGCAGTATCAAGACGAAATGGATGCAGAGACGATTTACAACATTATTGAAGACGAGATAGCTCCTATATTCTATGATAAGAATAAAGATGGCATCTCATCACGCTGGTGTGCGCTCATTAAGAATACGATTGCCAAAGTAGCGGTAAACTTTACCACTACTCGTATGCTCACTGATTACGAAAAGCAATACTATTACCCAATGACTGAGCGCGTAACCAAGATTAAAGACAATCACTTTGCAATCGCTATTGAACTTTCGAACTGGAAACGCAAAGTAACTCAAGAATGGGATAACATAAAGGTAGTGAGCTTTAAAGTGCCTAATCGCAATGAGCAACTCATTTCTATTGGCAAAATATACAAAGGTGAAATTACCTTAGAATTAGGAGAATTACGCCCTGAAGACGTAGGAGTAGAATTGGTAGTAGCCCAACATAAAGACGATAAGTTTAAAGTACTCTCGACAAGTGAGTTTACGGTAGTGGCTCAAGAAGGCAACAAAGCTACCTATCAATTGGAAATTGCCTCAGAATATCCAGGCGCTTTGCACTTAGCAATAAGAATTTTCCCAAAAAATAATTTATTGCCACACCGCCAAGATTTCGCTTTGGTAAAATGGCTATAACAAATAAATAAGTATTTCATTTTAAAGTATATAGGAAGAAAATAAGCAAATATATAAAGGTTAAAAAACCACTATTTTGGAGAGATTAAAAAGAATAAGAAATGTTAAAATTAATAAAAAAATATCTCTAAAATGATTTTGTATTAAAATAATACTTATATTTGCACCAAAATTAAAATAGTAATCAAAATTCATTTTTTAAGTATGAAGAAAATCAAAGTAACTTTATTTGCTTTAGCTGCTGCTTTTTCAGTGGCAGTTCAAGCACAAGATGAAGACAGTCCTTGGCAAATAGGATTTGGAGTGAACTCCGTTGATATTCGTACCCCTGATGCATTCGGGGACTTAATGAAAGACTGGGGAGGGCCAAGCGATATCAATATCCTTCCAGCAGTTTCTCGTCTTTCAGTAGGTAGATATATCGGAGCTGGTTTTTCTGCTGAATTATCAGGTTCTTTAAACAAAATCGAAAAAGGATTCGGTTATAACAAAGATCTTGATAACAAAGTAGATTTATCTTTCTGGTCTGCAGACTTAGCGTTGCAATACCACTTTAAATCTCTTTGGAACAAAGAGAAAGTAAAATGGTTTGACCCATTCTTACAAGTAGGTGGTGGTTATGCCGCTATTGACAACGAAGGTAAATTCCGCGCCTTAGGTGGTGGTGGTGTGAACTTTTGGTTTACTGAAAACATCGGTATTAACTTGCAGACAGCTTACCACCCTACTTTCCAATCTGATTCAAAAGAGGATTACTTCCAACACGCTGCCGGTATTACCATTAAATTTGGTAAAAAAGACCGCGATAAAGATGGTGTAGCTGACAAAGATGACCTTTGTCCTGATGAACCAGGTAAACCAGAATTGAAAGGTTGTCCAGACCGTGATAATGACGGTGTAGCTGATAAAGACGACGCTTGTCCTGATGAAGCTGGTAAACCAGAATTGAAAGGTTGCCCAGACAGAGACAATGATGGTATCGCTGATAAAGATGATGCTTGTCCAGATGAAGCTGGTCCAGCTGAATTTAACGGTTGCCCTGATACCGATGGTGATGGTGTGCCAGATAACGTAGACCAATGTAAAGACGTAGCTGGTCCTAAAGAAAACAACGGTTGCCCTTGGCCTGATACCGATGGCGATGGTGTACTTGACAAAGACGACGAATGCGTAGATGTACCTGGACCTGCTTCTAACAATGGTTGCCCTGAAGTAACTCAAGAAGTTCAAAAGAAATTGAACGACTTTGCACGCACTATCTTGTTTGACGTAAACAAAGCTACTATCAAACCTCAATCAGCAACTGTATTGAACCAAATCGTTGACGTATTGAACCAATACAAGAACGCTAAATTCTCTATTGAGGGTTACACTGATATCAGTGGTAAGAGAGATAAGAATCAAAAATTATCAGAAGATAGAGCTTACTCTGTTAAAGCTTATTTGATTGAAAAAGGTATCGATGAAGGTCGTTTGACTGCAAAAGGTTTCGGTCCTGATAAACCAATCGCTTCTAACAAAACTAAGAAAGGTAGAGAGCTCAACCGTCGTGTTGAAATCAACTTAGTAAAATAGTTGTTTCTCTAACCCTTTTGTTACACATAAAAAGAGGTTGCCCGTAAGGACAACCTCTTTTTAATTATTAATTATCAGTTATTAATCACTAATTGTTTATGTTTCCTTCTATCGAAATTCAATTGCAAACCTTACCTAATAATCCTGGTGTCTATCAGTTTTACGATGCTACGGACACGCTTATTTATGTAGGGAAAGCCGTCAATTTGAAAAAGCGCGTTTCTTCTTATTTCCAAAAGGAACACGACAGTGCCAAAACACGTATTTTGGTGAGGAAAATTGTGCGTATAGAACACATAGTCGTAGCTACCGAGAGTGATGCATTACTACTCGAAAACAACCTTATCAAGAAATACCAACCGCGCTATAACATTCTCCTAAAAGACGACAAGAGCTATCCTTGGATATGTGTGAAGAAAGAACGATTTCCACGCGTATTCTCTACGCGTAGAGTAGTAAAAGACGGTTCGCTGTACTTTGGCCCTTATACCAGTATGAAAACCGTACACACACTTTTAGATTTGATAAAAGAGCTCTTCGCTTTGCGCAATTGTAATTACGATTTATCTCCGCAAAACATCGCTAACCACAAGTTTAAAGTGTGCTTGGAATATCATCTGAAAAATTGTAAAGGGCCTTGTGAAGGATACCAAAACGAAGCAGATTACAACCAGAATATTCAGCAGATTGTAGAAATCCTCAAAGGGAATTTCAAAGATGCATTACATCAGTTTAAGGAGGAGATGATGGCACTGGCTTCGGAAATGCGGTTTGAAGAAGCACATCTCATCAAGCAAAAGATACAGAGTTTAGAGAACTATCAGGCAAAATCGACCATCGTAAGTAGTAAAATTAGCAATGTAGATGTATTTTCTATCGTTTCGGACGAAGAGTACGGTTATGTAAATTTCCTACAAGTAGCCTACGGAGCGATTGTGAGAGCTCATACTTTGGAGATCAAAAAGAAATTGGAAGAAACCGATAGAGAGCTCTTGGAATACGCTATTATTGATGTTCGCGAACGTTTCTTCTCTAATTCCAAAGAGATTATTGTGCCTTTTGAGGTTACTCTTTCAGAAGGATTACAAGCGACTATTCCTAAGGCAGGTGAGAAAAAACAACTCTTAGACCTATCGATGCGCAATGCCAAACACTTCCGTCAAGATAGATTCAAGCAGGAGAAAATAGTAGACCCCGAACGCCATACGAACCGTATTCTCACCCAGATGCAACGCGACTTGCATCTCTCTGTCCCACCGGTACATATAGAGTGCTTTGACAACTCGAATATTCAGGGTACGAACCCCGTATCGGCGTGTGTAGTATTTAAGAATGCGAAGCCGAGCAAAAAAGACTATCGCCATTTTAACGTGAAAACTGTAGAAGGCCCTAACGATTTTGCCTCGATGGAAGAAGCCGTGTATAGACGTTATCGAAGATTGTTGGACGAGGAACAACCTCTGCCACAACTGATTGTAATAGACGGCGGGAAGGGACAATTGTCTTCGGCATTAAAAGCCTTAGAGCAATTAGAACTGCGCGGAAAGATAGCTATTATAGGTATTGCGAAGCGTTTGGAAGAAATATATTTTCCTGAGGATAGTATTCCATTGTATTTAGACAAGCGTTCGGAAACCTTGCGAGTGATACAGCAGTTACGTGATGAAGCTCACCGTTTTGGGATTACCTTCCACCGGCAAAAACGGAGTAAATCGGCAATCGTATCGGAGCTTGATGGAGTAGAGGGTATAGGAGAAAAGACTAAAGAAGTACTCTTGCAACATTTTAAATCGGTAAAACGCATAAGAGAAGCTACTTTAGAGGAGCTTACCCAAGTAGCAGGCTTTAGAGGTAAGAAAGTGTATGAATATTTCCAGAGTCATAAATAAAAACGAAGGCTTTATCTGTTGCTAATTACAATTTGTTTCATACCTTTGGAGCAAGTTCTATTATAGAAATAATCTATGGCGAAAACAGTAGACAGCTTAGCTGTAATAGCTTTATAATCAAACGTTATTCGGAGCTAAGACGAACAAACAACGAACAAAAGACGGTGCGAGCCGCACGGGCAGATAAAAAATGAACGAAGAAAAGACGAACAAACAACGAACAAACAACGAACAAACAACGAACAAAAGACGAACAAAAGATGAAGAACAGTGGTACAAATCTGGGTTCTTAGAGGTGTATAATGAGTACTTCTGCTATAAAAATAATTTATTCTTTTAATTAGAAAGTTTTTAATATATTATTCATAATTATTTTGTATCTTTGTCGCAAGTTTCATCTTAGAAAAAATACCTATGAAAAAACTAGGTATGGTAGCTCTTTTAGCAATGGTGATGGTAGCTTGCAACAACAGCACCAACGCAACGCAAAGCACTGAAAAAGAAACCTCTATTATTATATGATAAAGTAGCGGATAAAGGGAAAGAATGAATAACTATGAAAGTCTCTGAAGCAATTAGTATCACAGATAAATTATTTGAGCTCTACAAAAAAAAGATAGAGGTAAACATTCCTCTATTTCTCTCAAAAATAAAAGAAATACCTCTTACAAAGGAGAGTTTTCAGTTCTATACGGCTGTTTCTTCTATGGCTTCTTCGAAAATTGAAGGAGAAGTATTAGACATCGATAGCTATTTGAAACATAAATTAAATGGAGTAATTTATCAAAAAAACTTAGTTGAGAAACCTAACGATGTGTTTGCTGCCTACACTTTTGCTCAGAACTCTCCCCTTACTGTTGCTAACTTACTGAAAGCACATAAAATTATTACAAAGAATTTGCTAACCGCCAGTTCACAAGGAAAAGTGCGTACTTCGGATATGATTATACGCGATGTGGCAAAAGGAATCGTTATCTATGAAGCCTGCGCTAAGGAAGAAGTGAAAAGTGAGTTTGACGCTTTTTGTAATTTCTTAGAAGAGCTCATAAAACGAACATTATCTGTACAGGAAACGTTCTTCTATGCCTCATTATTGCACTTATTTTTAGTAAAGATACACCCTTTTGACGATGGTAACGGGCGTACAGCACGCTTACTCGAAAAATGGTTCTTAGCTGAAAAAATAGGTAAAAATGCTTGGTTTATACCTTCTGAAATCAATTATTGGGAACAGCGTGAAACTTACTACAAGAATATAGCTCTGTTAGGGTTCTTTTACGAAAAACTGAATTATAATAACAGCATACCTTTCTTACTAATGCTACCTAACTTTTTGAAAAATACTACTCAATAACTGAATTATTAATTGTTAATTGCTAATCGTTAATTGGATAATAATGCTTCTTTTCTTTAAAAACCAAAAAAAAACTATCTATGTGGTAGCTACCAAAGTTGCCCTTACTGAGACCGACCTCAACAAACTGAAATGGCTGTTTGGCAATGCCCAGCAACTCCCCTCCCCTACCCTTAACGGTACTTTCATCGGACCCCGTGCGGCGATGATTACCCCTTGGAGTACCAATGCAGTGGAAATTACCCAAAATATGGATATTCACGGGATTACCCGTATTGAGGAGTTCCACGAGGTAACCGACCCCAATACGCCTTTCGACCCTATGCTCTTTGAGCGATACAATGGTCTTACCCAAGATAGTTTTACTATCGACATTCAACCGCAAACAACACTCGAAATCGATGATATCGAGGCATATAACCAGCAAGAGGGGCTTGCGCTAAGCGTCGAAGAAGTTGCCTATTTGCAAAATCTCTCTCAACAACTGGGGCGCAAACTCACCGACTCGGAAGTGTTTGGCTTCTCGCAAATCAACTCCGAACACTGCCGACACAAAATCTTCAATGGTACTTTTGTTATCGACGGTGAGGAAAAACCTTCTACTCTCTTCAAACTCATTAAAAAGACATCACAAGAACACCCTAATAGCATTGTTTCGGCTTATAAGGACAATGTGGCTTTCATCAGAGGGACTACCGTCGACCAGTTTGCACCAAAAAGTGCCGATAAACCCGATTTCTACGAGGTAAAACCTTTTGAGGCTGTACTCTCACTCAAAGCCGAAACCCACAACTTCCCCACTACGGTAGAGCCTTTCAACGGGGCGGCTACAGGTTCGGGAGGTGAAATACGCGACCGTCTCGCGGGCGGACAAGGTTCTTTGCCTTTGGCAGGTACGGCGGTATATATGACGGCTTACCCCCGATTAGAAGAAGACCGCCCTTGGGAAAAAGGAATGGCAGAACGCCAATGGTTGTACCAAACGCCAATGGATATCCTCATCAAAGCCTCTAATGGGGCAAGCGATTTTGGTAATAAATTTGGGCAACCACTCATTACGGGCTCTCTCTTCACCTTTGAACACGAAGAAGGCGGACGCAAATTAGGCTTTGACAAAGTGATTATGCAAGCAGGAGGCGTGGGGTATGCCAAAGCCTTACAAGCCATAAAGCACACCCCACAGGAAGGTGATAAAATAGTTATCTTAGGCGGTGAAAACTATCGTATCGGGATGGGAGGAGCTGCCGTATCATCTGCCAATACTGGGGCTTTTGGCGCAGGTATTGAGCTGAATGCCGTACAGCGTTCTAACCCCGAAATGCAAAAACGCGCTGCTAATGCGATTCGCGCAATGGTAGAATCGGAGGAGAATCCTATCGTTTCTATACACGACCACGGGGCTGGCGGACACCTCAACTGTCTATCGGAACTCATAGAAGAAACCGGTGGTAAAATCGACTTAGACAAACTGCCCGTAGGCGACCCTACCCTATCGGATAAAGAGATTATAGGCAACGAATCACAAGAGCGTATGGGATTGGTATTGCCCGAAAAGGCTATTGCCAAACTAAAAACCATTGCCGACCGCGAGCGTGCACCTATGTACGAAGTGGGTGTGGTTACCAGCGACAAGCATTTTAGTATTGCCTCTGCAAAAAAAGGTACCCACCCAATGGATTTAGACCTTAGCGCGCTCTTTGGTAGTTCGCCAAAAACCGTAATGACCGATGAAACTGTCGTTACTAACTACGAAGAGCTACACTACTATGCAAGTCAGTTACAGAACTATTTGGTACAAGTACTGCAATTAGAAAGTGTGGCTTGTAAGGACTGGCTTACTAACAAGGTAGACCGTTGTGTAGGGGGGAAAGTTGCCAAACAGCAATGTGCAGGCGCACTACAACTCCCTTTGAACAACGTAGGGGTGATGGCTTTGGACTACAATGGCAAAGAAGGAATCGCTACCAGCATAGGTCATTCGCCTCTTACGGCACTCATCAGCCCTACCGCAGGTAGTCGCAATGCTATTGCTGAAGCACTGACTAACATTGTTTGGGCGCCACTAAAAGACGGCTTGCAAAGTGTATCGCTATCCGCTAACTGGATGTGGGCGTGTCGCAATAAAGGAGAAGACGCACGTTTGTACGAAGCCGTAGAAGCAGCTTCTAATTTTGCGATTGAATTGGGTATCAATATCCCTACTGGTAAAGATTCCCTATCGATGAAACAAAAATACCCCGACGGTGGTGATGTGATTGCCCCAGGTACGGTGATTATTTCGGCGGCTGCCCATTGTACTGACGTGCAAAAAGTAGTAGAGCCCGTATTGAAACGCAATGGAGGTAACATTTATTATATCAACTTCTCGGGCGCTCAATTTGAATTAGGAGGTTCGGCTTTTGCCCAAGTATTAAACAAAATAGGCGATAAAGCCCCTACCGTAACAGATGCCGAAGGCTTTAAAATAGCTTTCAACGTAGTACAATCACTCATAAAAGAAGGTAAAATACAAGCAGGACACGACATTGGTAGCGGCGGACTTATCACAACGCTTTTAGAGATGTGTTTTGCCGAAAACGACTTAGGAGCTACTATCGATTTGAGCGGACTTTCAGCCGATGAAGACCTTATCAAAACCCTTTTTGCTGAAAACGCAGGGGTAGTAATTCAAGCCGATAGCAGCATTGAAGCTACTTTAGAAGAAAACTTCTTAGAATGGGCTAATATAGGCGAAGTAACTACTTCACAAGAACTTACTATTCACCATTTCGGAAAATCGTACCATTTCAATATCCCCGAATTGCGCGATGTGTGGTATCTCACTTCTTACCTATTAGACAAACAACAAACGAAAAATGACAAGGCGACCGAGCGTTATCAAAACTACTCCGAACAGCCTCTGCAATACACTTTCCCAGCGCATTTCACGGGCGAAAAACCTGCACGCCCTGCAGGCAAACGCCCTATAGCAGCAGTGATACGCGAAAAGGGTAGCAACTCCGAGCGCGAAATGGCAAATGCCTTATACTTAGCAGGCTTTGATGTGAAAGATGTGCATACCACCGACCTTATCAGCGGACGTGAAACCTTAGAAGATGTACAATTTATAGGGGCTGTAGGTGGTTTCTCTAATTCCGATGTGTTAGGCAGTGCCAAAGGTTGGGCAGGTGCTTTGCTTTACAACGAGCAAGCTAAAAAAGCGTTAGACAACTTCTTTGCTCGTCCCAACACCCTTTCAGTAGGTATCTGCAATGGCTGTCAGTTGTTTATGGAATTAGAAGTCATCAATCCTGAGCACGCAGAACACGGAAAAATGTGGCATAACGATAGTGGCAAGCACGAAAGTGGTTTTGTATCGGTAAGCATTCCAGAGAACAACTCGGTGATGCTCTCCACCCTTGCCGGTAGTACCTTAGGGGTGTGGATATCACACGGCGAAGGGAAATTCCATTTGCCTTTGGCAGAAGCCGAATATAATATCGTAGGTAAATACGCTTATCAGGAGTACCCTGCCAACCCTAATGGCTCTGATTACAACACGGCTATGCTATGCGACAAAACAGGGCGCCATTTGGTAACGATGCCTCATATAGAACGTTCGGTTTTCCCTTGGCAATGGGCATACTATCCGAGTGAAAAAACAGCGGTTAGTCCTTGGTTAGAGGCATTTATCAATGCCCGCAAGTGGATTGAAGCACGTAATGCCAAATAAAAATGGTAAACAAAATCTTAAAAAAATAAGTGTATAAGTATTAAATTTACGCTAAAAAGGGGCTCTATAAGCCCCTTTTATATTAAACTTTTGTTAAACTTAAAAATACGCTTGACAAGTACTGTTTTATTCGTACCTTTGCCTCGCAATGAGGGTGGTAGCTCATTGTAAACTTCAAATAATAGTTTTCATAATTTAAAGTTTTGGTTGGTTAATGAAGAAGTCCGATAATTCTTTTATCGGACTTTCTTTTTTAATTCTTGAAACACTTCTTCTAAATCAACAGAAAAAGAAGGTAATTGTATTGTAATAGTACTGAAAGGGCAATTACCTTTTAGCTTCTTTGTGATATGGATATGCAAGGCATTGGCTTTCAATTCAAACTCTACATCTTGGCACAAGGCATAAATGTAGTGAGTTTGCTCATTGTATTCAAAATAGAGTTCTTCTTCATAAGCTAATCTACTTATAGAAAAATATTGCTCCTTATTTACAAAAGTTATCTGCAAAAGTTCTGCCCAAGACGCACGAGGGTTGAGGTCTATTTCTTCAGAGATAAAAAGTAAGGTGTTCATTATGTCTTAAACTATTTTATAGTTTCCCGTACTATCGGTCAGTTATAAACTGGATATTTGGATTATGTGTTCATACTGCAATACTCATAATTCTATTATTTTTTTTTACAAAGATACTGATTCTTTCCTGAAAAGCAAGAAGATTTTTAAATTTTAGACTTGAGGAATCTCAAAGAGACTTAGAAAATATCAGAAAAACTTTGAGATATCAGAAATGGATTTGGACTTCCGGAAGATAACGAATAAATTCGAAGGAGGTGAGTTAGGTAAAAGGTGAAAGATGAAAGGTAAAATGGGTATACTTAGCTTATAGAGAGCTTATAGGAAGCTTATACGAATCTTGGAAGATTGGTATAGAAAGACTATATAAACAGTTGATAATGAATAGCTAAAAATGAAGAATAAAACGGATTTTTGAGGGAAATAAATCGACAAATAAGGAAAGTTAAAAGGGCGGTAAGACGATGGTATTAAGAACTGAAGAAATAGAACAATATCAATTATCTTGTTTAGTGTGAATTTTGATACTGCTTCTTTTTCGTGCAGGAGAAAACTGAAAATGAGCCGTGTAAAATGAGAATATTATACAGGTTAATCGTGTAGCGTATACACAAAATAGAGATTTTAGAGATATTGAAGTAAAGAATATAAAACAGTATTAGATATTGATAATAAGCTATTTAAATGTAAAAAAGGCTACTTTATCATTTTTGGCACGCTATTTTCAATATAGATAATGTAAGTTTGACAGACGGGATGTTAGTAAAACTTGCAAGTGCATTTAAATCATAATAAATGATGACACTAAAAATTGCTTGAAAAAACTGAATTAAACAAAATTACTGAAAAATTGCTATAAGAAACATTGTTAGATAAAAATTATTCATTGAAACAAGATTTTGAGAAGACACAGAGATTGCTAAAATAAACATTGTTAATCAAAATTACTATAAGAAACATTGAATCATTAAAGCAAAGACTGAAAAAACTAAATTACAAAGTCATTTATTAGGCTATTTAAAGACAAAATTTTATGAGAAAAAACAAATACTTTTAAGTTCATAAAATTTTATCAACTTAAAAGTATTCATTTTGGAGTTAGTAGTAGTATTTATATGCATTGTGAAAAAAGACTCTTCCGAAAGGGAGGGTCTTTTTTTAATGGTTAATGATTAGTGATTAATAGTTAATAAGGTATTGCAGTAATTCTTTTGCGCCCCTGTACCTCACTTCTTTAACAGGAGTTGATACATTATTTTTAAAGGGAATTAATCACTTTTCGCTATTCGTTATTCACAGTAAGTCTTACGGTTTCTATTTTAGTCTGTGAGCAGGCTTCGATAGTGAAAGTAAAAGGAGGGATTTCTATCACTTCGCCTTGAGTAGGGATTCCTTCGTTATGAAGCACTATAAAACCGCCAAGTGTTTCGTATTCCTCGCTTTCTGGGATATCCAAATGATAGGTTTCATTGAGGTATTCGACCTCCAAACGCGCTGAAAAAAGGTATTCAGTATCGGATATTTGTTCTTCTATAAACTTATCTTTGTCGTGCTCGTCTTCTATTTCGCCAAAGAGTTCTTCTACGATATCTTCTAAGGTTACAATGCCCGAAGTACCACCATACTCATCAAGCACTACTGCCATACTCTTACGTTTGCGGGTGAGAATGTTTAGTACTTCGTTTATCTGGATAGTCTCAGGGATATTGACAATAGGAATGAGCACTTCTTTAATGTTTTTTGGCTTCTTGAACATATCGAAAGAGTGCACGTAACCTAGAATATCATCTATATTTTCGTTGTATATCAATATTTTGGAGAACCCTGATGACACAAAGGTAGCAATAAGATTTTCAATAGATTCATTGAGCTCCACGGCTACTATTTCAGTACGCGGAATCATTATTTCACGTGCTTTTACTCCCGAGAACTCCAAGGCGTTTTGGAACATCTGCACCTCACTATCTACCTCTTCTTTTTTAGGAGCGTTTTCCATCTGTTCGGAGATATAATCTACCAGCTCTACTTTAGAGAACGAAAGAGGCACATAATCGCCTTTCGTCTTGAAGAATACGCGTAAGACAAAATCGGATATCCACATCACAAAACTGGAAAACGGATAGAACAGCAGATAGAAAAAGTATGCAGGAATAGCAAATACTTTCAGGAGTTGGTTTGCATAAATCTGGAAGAACACTTTGGGCATAAACTCTGCCGTGATGAGAATTATGAGGGTAGAGATAATGGTATGCCAAAGGACATTTTGGAAGAAAGGAGGCAAAAGAACTGTCATTACCTTTCCCATTTCAAACCCATACACTACGAGGGCTACGTTATTGCCCACAAGCATAGTAGCCAGTAGTTTAGAAGGCTTTCGGGTGAGTTTGGTAAGCACATTAGCAATCACTCCTTCTTGCTTTTTAAGGATTTCTAAGTGTACTTTGTTAGACGATACGTAAGCGATTTCAAACCCCGAAAAGAAGGCTGAAAGCACGAGTGTAGTAAGAATAATTATTACAGAAATAGGTTCCATAAGGGTATAATAGAAAAAGGCAGTTGCTATCAACTGCCTTTTATATAAGTGTAACACTTGTTATAATAGCTAAGCTGAGTGCAAGCTTCTTCATTAGTGATTCTTATTTTAAGTTATTCACTCGGCAAAGGTACAAAAAAATAAATAATGAACAATCATTTCTTATTTTATTGTTCTGATGTACTCCAAAAGTTCACGAGCTTGCTGTTCGTTCAAGCGCTGGTTGAGCATTAAGGTGTTGTACTCTTCTACCAACTTCTTGGCGATAGGGTCTTGCTTCTCCATCACATCGGGATTGAGAATCATATTCATCACCCACTCTGGCGTACGGCGGTCGAGCAAACCTATCATCGCAGGTCCTGTGAGTCGCTTTTTAGGACGGTGGCACACGGTGCAATAGGTATTGAAAGTCTCTTCTCCTTTGGCTGCCATTGCTGCATCGGGGGTATCGGCTAAGGGTGGGTTAATCGTCTTCACGGGACCTATCCCTTTGTTGTTTTGCCAATCGGGAAAATCGGGCTCTGGTGCACTGTTTGAAGGGGCAGGTACAGTATTTGTTGCCTCTTGGGTAGTACTATCGGTGGTGGTGTTATTGTTGTTCGTTCCGCCACCACAAGCGGTTAAAAGTGCCATAGTGGCGAATGATAAAAAGTGTTTTTTCATTAGTGTATAAAGAAATATAGCTTGCGCTATGAAAATTAATTAAATATTCTTGTTTTGTAAAGAAATATGGCTAAAACCATAGAAATTAAACAAAGATATAGATTTCCTGTTTGATTTGGTGTGATTTGTTCAATTTCTCTCCCGCAAGAGATTCCTACCTATAAAAGTTTTACGACTTCCTTAGCAAAATAGCTAGCGATAAGGTCGGCACCGGCACGCTTGATACTCACAATTTGTTCCATCATTACAGCATCGTGGTCGAGCCAACCGTTGGCAGCAGCAGCTTTCAGCATTGCGTATTCACCCGATACTTGGTAAACAGCCACGGGCACTTCGCTCATATTCTTCACCTCGCGAACGACGTCTAAATAGCAAAGCCCTGGTTTTACCATCACAATATCAGCGCCTTCCTCTATATCCATACGAGTCTCGCGTAAGGCTTCGAGGCGGTTGTGATAGTCCATTTGGTAAGTTTTCTTATCCTTAGGGATATCCTGTTGGTCTACGGGAGCACTGTCGAGTGCATCGCGGAAAGGTCCATAGAAAGCTGAGGCGTATTTGGCACTATAAGCCATTATACCTACGTGCTCGAAGCTATTGTCTTCAAGGGTTTCACGCAAGGCGAGGATACGTCCGTCCATCATATCGCTGGGCGCGATGAAATCAGCACCTGCCTGAGCGTGTGAGAGTGCCATTGTACAAAGAGCATTTACAGTAGCATCGTTCACAATGCGTCCGTTTTCCACAATGCCATCGTGACCATAAATAGAATAAGGGTCGAGCGCTACATCAGTCATTACGAGCATTTGCGGTACCGCTTCTTTCACAGTTTTAATAGCGCGTTGCATCAAGCCATTGGGGTTGGCTGCTTCTACGCCTTTGTTGTCTTTAAGAGCGTCAGGCACTTTCACAAACAGTAATACCGATTTGAGTCCTAAGCTCCAAAGCTCTTTTACTTCTTTTGTCAATAGGTCGAGGCTATAACGGTAATAACCCGGCATAGAGGCTATTCCTTCTTTTACGCCAGTACCTTCAACTACAAAGAGAGGTACAAGAAAATCATTAGGAGTAACAATCGTTTCTTTTACCAAACTACGTACCGTATCGTTTACGCGCAAACGGCGGTTTCTTCTCAGTGGATACATTATATTTAGTTATTAATTTTTAATGATTAATATTTAGTCCTTATTTATCTTTTTACCTACTATCTTCCCGTGTGGCTCGCATCTTTTACCTCAAAAAACTCCTTCACTTCTTTTTCAAAAATCTCTATGGGGTAAGTGTGTGCCATAGTATTCAAGAGGTGAATTTCTATATTTTGCTGAGGACTCATATCTTCTCGGAGAACTGATAGCGACTCCCACGGTATGATGACGTCGTCCTGCAAACCGATAACTATCTGCATATAAGCGCGGTAATTAGGGTTGGGTTCGGTGTTAAAAGGCACTTCGTGTCGATAGGTAAGTGCAGGATTGAACAACAAGCAAGGTTTTTCAAGCTTTTGAGCGAGGTAATAGACAATGAGCCCTCCAAGACTCGAACCTATAAGCACATCAACCTCAGCATACTCTTTTTGTAACTCAGCAAAGAGGTTAGGCGCATTCCGATAGTCAATCGTAGGGGCGAAGATTTCACCGTAAGGGGTGAGCACTGCGCGCCTATCGTCTTGTAAGTAGCTATCGAGACCGTGTAAATAGAGTATTTTCATAATGAGTGCAAAGGTACAAAACATTTTTTAATTGACAAATTTGTCTTCTGTTGGCTATAGTCAGAAATGTTTCGTTTAGAAAATTGGCTTTAACAAAATTTAAAACTTCATCTAACTTAAAACCCTCTTCTTACCACCTCAAAATCAACTTAAAAGCACCTTTTCTTCGTCTTAGCTTCGCCTTACCTTCGCCTTAGGTTCGCTTTAGGTTCGTCTCAGAAGGCTCCAAAATTCATTTTCCTTTTTCCACCTTTATGTTTCAATATTTTTCTTTTCACTGAAAAATTTAGTATCATCTATCTGTTCTCTCTTCTGCTAATTTGCTAAATCCCGCATAAAGATATATATTTGCACTCTCATAATAAAAGACAACCTATATGTTCCAAACACCTTATAACGCAGCACCTTTTTCGCGCTTTGCTCCTACCGACTATCTACCAGCCATCCAAAAAGCTATTGCCAAAAGCCTCAAAGAAATCGATACCATTGCTCATAATCCAGAAGTGCCTACTTATATGAATACAATACAGCCTTTGGCTTATGTGGGATTAGAACTCGACCGACTTACGGCGATGTTCTTGAACTTGAACAGTGCCGAAACGAACGAAACCCTGCAAGCAGAAGCTCAACGCATCTCGCCTCTGCTCACCGATTACAGTAACGATATCCGTTTGAACGAAGCACTTTTTAAACGTGTTGAAGCAGTTTACAAAACTCGCAATTACCTTTCCGCTTCACCAGAACAACATACTCTCCTTGAAAAGACTTATAAGAGTTTTACTCGCAATGGTGCAAATTTATCATCGAATGATAAAGAGCATTTGCGCAGAATTGACAAGGAATTGGCGCGCCTCAAACTGAAGTTTTCAGAAAATGTATTGGCTGAAACACAGCATTACCAATGGGTGATTACCCATAAAGAAGAGCTCAGCGGTCTACCCGACTTTGTATTAGAGATGCTCGCTACCGAAGCCAAAAAGCACCATAAAGAAGGTTGGGTAATCACCCTCGACCTGCCTGTCTATACCGCCGTGATGAAATATGCTAATAACCGTGAGTTGCGCCGTAAACTTTTTATTGACTATCACAGCCGTTGTGCAGTTGATAGTGCTTATAATAACGAAGCCAATGTGTTGCGTATCGCTGAGTTACGTGCCCAACGCGCCTCACTATTGGGTTATCCCGATTATGCCTCTTTGGTATTAGAAGAGCGTATGGCAGAAACATCAGAAAAGGTAATGGATTTCTTGAATAAACTTTTAGCTAAAGCCAAACCGCAAGCAATCAAAGAATTAGAAGAGCTAAAAGCCTTTTCAGGACTTGATGACTTTCAGCAATGGGATTTTGCTTATTATGCCGAAAAACTGAAACAACAGCGCTATCAAATAGATGATTCTCTATTAAAACCCTACTTATCTTTGGATAAAGCAGTGGAAGGAATGTTTGCAGTAGCACATAAACTCTACGGTTTGCACTTCACCCTTACCGATGAGGTAGAAAAGTATCACCCCGAAGTACAAACCTATAAAGTAACCGATGATAAAGGAGAATATCTCGCCCTTTTCTACACCGATTTCTTTCCACGTACAGGCAAACGCAATGGTGCGTGGATGACCTCTTACAAAGAGCAATACACTGATAGTGAGGGAAAGGATTCGCGTCCACACATTTCCATAGTGTGTAACTTCACGCGACCTACTGCTTCGGCTCCTTCCTTACTCACTTTCAACGAACTGACGACTCTCTTCCACGAGTTTGGGCACGCTCTTCACGGTATGCTTTCTAAGGTTACGTACCCTTCTCTAAGCGGTACTAATGTAGCCCGCGACTTTGTAGAGCTTCCCAGCCAGCTGATGGAAAACTGGTGTTACGAAGAAGAAACCTTGCGCCTTTTTGCAACACATTACCAAACAGGCGAGCCTTTGCCCATAGAATGGGTACAGAAAATAAAAGAAGCCGGTGTCTTTATGGAAGGACTTTTAAGTGTGCGTCAGTTAAACTTTGGGTTCTTAGATATGGCGTGGCATACCTACCCTCATTTGGAACGCCTTGAAGATGTTCGCACTTTTGAACAAACAGTTGCCAAAGAAACTCAACTCTATCCAACTGTGGAAGCGATGTGTATCTCGCCTGCCTTTTCACATATTTTTAGTGGAGGTTATGCCGCAGGGTATTATAGTTACAAATGGTCGGAAGTGCTAGATGCTGATGCTTTTGAAGTTTTTAAGGAAGCAAGTATTTTTAATACTGAAGTAGCTACTCGTTTCCGTGGAGAAGTGCTCAGCAAAGGCAGTAGTGAGAAGGAAATGACCCTTTACAAACGCTTTCGTGGAAAAGAGCCCTCTATAGATGCTTTAATGAGAAGAGCAGGATTCGACTTAGATAAGAGATAAAATAAGATAGAAGATGAGTATCAATTAATAATAATCAATAGTATGACAACAGAAAATACACAATTGGTAATCCTTGATATTCAAGGGAAGTTATCACAAATCGTTTATAAATCGGAAGAGGTGTTACACAACAGCAGGATTCTTATTGAGGGAAGCAAGCTCTTAGAGCTTCCTATCATTTGGGTGGAACAAATGCCCGATAAGTTGGGTGCTACTCACCCTGTGATTGCTGAGATATTAGAAGGTAAAAACCCCGTGAAGAAAAGTAGCTTTTCAGCTTGGGGCAATGCTGAGTTCCGCAAGGAACTTAGGGCTAACAATCGCAAGCACGTATTGCTCATAGGTATTGAAACTCATATCTGTATTTACCAAACTGCACTCGATTTACTCGCTGAAGATTATGAACTATCCGTAATTGCCGATGCAGTATCTTCGCGTACCGAAAACAATAAGCATATCGGGCTCACAATGCTACGTGATGCAGGAGCTACTCTATTAAGCACCGAAGCGACACTCTTTGCCCTCTTGCGCACTGCCGAGCACCCGCGATTTAAGGAAATAGCAAGATTAGTGAAATAATGATTAATGGCTAATGATTAATAAAAAGGCTGTAAGAGTTTTCTTACAGCCTTTTTACATTAACATTCTCTTACTTTTCTAATTTAATAGTGAGCACAGGTGTGCTGGAGTGATTTACAAGGTCGCTACTGATACTTCCATTGAAGAAGTGAGCAATACCCTTACGTCCGTTAGGGAACATACAGATAAGGTCTATATTGTTTTCCTTCACATAGTTTAAGATTCCTGTTTCTACACGAATATCGTTATAAACGTGTGTTTCAAAATGCTGATGAGAGTGTTCAGCTTCTTTAAGAAACTCTTCCATACGTTTGTTTATTTCGGAAGTAGTAAGGAACTGGTAAGGAGTATTAACATACACCAAATCAACCTTAGCACCAAATACTTTAGCAAGTTTCAATGCCTTTTCAAAAGGTTTTAAAAATCGTTTAGAGAAATCGCAACCAAACATCATATGTTTAATTTTGAGCTTTTCGTGTGGATTTTTAATTACCAATACAGGCACAGAGGCAGAGCGGACTACTTTTTCAGCATTAGAGCCTATAAAGAGTTCTTTGGCGCCTGAAGCCCCATTAGAGCCCATAAACACAAGGTCGATATGGTATTTCTTTACAACTTCTTCCACAGCTTCGGGTAGCGGAGCGGTTTCAACAAGGTCAATCACTTCGACGGTGGTATCAATTTCCTTTTTAAGGTCGTTGAAACGCTGTTTAGTAAGGTTGAGAAAATACATTGCTTCGGGTACCGATACTTGACTTTCGGTCATTAAGCGGATAGGAAGTTCAATGGCGTGCAACACATATACTTTGGCATTGTGTTGCTTGGCTAAGTTAATCGCAACGTGTAGTGAAGCGATTGACTTTTCTGAAAAATCGGTGGTTACTAAAATGTTTTTCATAAGAATCTATTTTTTTTAGTTAAAAGTTATGAGTTTAGAGTTATGAAAGCGACCTACTCCAAAATTAGGTTTAGCTTATACAAAGCTTATACGAATCTTGAACGATTGTTATACAAAGAGCATATAAAGCATTTATTCACAGCGGTTTTTATCAGGTGTTTTTATCTAGAAAAAAAAGGTGTTACAACGGCGGTAATTACTGTTTTTATTATTCTTAACAATCAGTTTATTAGTATTTTAAACGCCTTTATAGCTTACCAAATGTCTATCTATACAAATATTGATTGATTTATGCGTTAGTTAAATTTCACGTGGTAAAGGTACTACTTATTTTTTTAACTTCCAAACTTTTTTTACTTTTTTTCTTGTTATTTAGAAAATTCGTCGTATCTTTGCACCGAAAAGTAATACTTGAGGGGACATTTAAGTCCCCTCTTTTTATAGCAAATGAATTTCAAAGACCAAGTTAAAGAGTTAGTTAATAAGGCTTTAAGCGAGCACCCTGAACTGTTTCTAACCGATTTAAGCGTAGGAGCTGACAATACCATTCGCGTGACTATCGACGGAGATAAAGGCGTGGGTATTGACGATTGTATAGAGCTTAGCCGTGCTATTGAAAACTCTTTAGACCGCGAGGTGGTAGATTTCGCCCTGGAGGTTACTTCGTTTGGCGCTACTGAGCCTTTTGTAATGGAACGCCAATACACTAAAAATGTGGGTAGAACCGTGCAAATCACAACACTCGATGGCAAAACACACGAAGGAGTACTGAAAGACATTGTTGAAGGCAAAGCCGTACTCGAAACTGAAACTCGCGAACCGAAACCCATAGGCAAAGGTAAAATCACTGTAAAGAAAGAGCACTTATTTGCGCTCACCGATATAAAAGAAACTAAAGTAATCATTAAATTTTAATTAAACGTATATGAATAGTCTTGAATTAATCGAATCATTCTCGGAGTTTAAAGATGATAAACTCATCAATCGCGAAACCTTGATGGCTATTTTGGAAGAGGTTTTCCGCAATACCCTAAAAAAGAAATATGGCTCTGACGATAATTTCGATATTATTATCAACCCCGATAAAGGCGACCTACAAATCTTCCGTAACCGTGTGGTAGTGGAAGACGGTGCAGTAACGAATGACAATCAGCAAATTGAACTTTCGGTAGCTCGCAAAATTGAACCCGATTTTGAGGTAGGAGAAGACGTTTCAGAGGAAATTAAAATTAATGACTTGGGTCGGCGTGCTATCTTAGCTTTACGCCAAAACCTGATTTCTAAAATTCACGAATACGATAGTATGACTATCTATCAGCGTTTCAAAGACTTGATAGGTCAGCTATACGTAGCCGAAATACACCATATCCGTCACAAAGCTATCATCTTATTAGACGACGAAGGCAATGAGATTATCCTTCCTAAGGAAAAACAAATTCCGTCAGACTTCTTTAAGAAAGGCGAGCACGTGCGCGGAATTATCGAATCAGTAGAGCTGAAAAGCACTAAGCCTACCATTATTATGTCGCGTACCTCTCCCCTATTCTTGGAGCGTTTGTTCGAACAAGAAATCCCCGAGATTGCCGACGGGCTTATCACTATTAACAAGGTGGTACGTATTCCAGGAGAGAAAGCAAAAGTGGCTGTAGATTCATTCGACGACCGTATTGATGCGGTAGGTGCGTGTGTAGGTGTGCGTGGGTCTCGTATTCACGGTATTGTGCGAGAGTTGGGCAATGAGAATATCGATGTATTACCGTTCACCAATAACCCACAACTGCTCATCACCCGTGCTTTGGCACCTGCACGTGTATCTTCAGTGGTTATCAACGAAGAAGAAAAACGTGCCGATGTGTATTTGGCAAATGAAGAAGTATCGAAAGCCATTGGTAAATCGGGCTATAACATTCGCTTGGCGAGTCAGCTTTCAGGCTATGAAATCGACGTATATCGCGAAGGAGCAACCGAAGAAGATATTGAGCTTAGCGAGTTTAATGACGAAATTGAAGAATGGGTGATTGAAGAACTGCAAAAAGCAGGACTTGATACAGCTAAGAGTGTATTGGAACTTTCTGCCGAAGAGCTAATGCAACGCACTGACCTCGAAGAAGAGACCGTAAACGAAGTGCTACGCATTTTGGCAGAAGAGTTTGAATAGGATAAAAGGAAAAATCTGCAAGAGCAGAGTATATGAGGGAGGTAGATTCCTTACAACTTAAACAAAGAATAATGTATCTTTTCTTCTTAGAAGGGGAATGGATTTTAATAAACATATATGAGCGAGGGAAAAAAAATAAGATTAAGCAAAGTTTTAAAGGAGTTCAATATCTCTATGGTAACAGCCGTAGAATATCTGAAGAAGGAGAAAGGGATAGAAATAGAATCTAACCCTAATACTTCTATTACAGAAGATATTGTGAAGTTCCTTTCGAACAAATTTAACGCCGACAAGAGTAAGCGTGAGGTTTCAAAAGAGATAGTGGAAGACAAGCGCAAAGAGCGCGAGGCTATCCGCATAGAGCAAGAGAAAGAAAACCAAGAGAAGCGCAAACAGCAGGAGCAAGAAGTGATAAAAGCTAAAGCTCAACTAGCTGGGCTCAAACCTGTGGGTAAAATAGACCTTGAAGAAGGTAATAAAAAAGAAGGGGTAGCTCCTGCTCAAGAAGCACCAAAACCAGAAATTACTACTTCAAAACAGGAAGTAACCACTTCTAAAACAAAGACAACAACCTCGAAGCAAGAAGCAACTTCTGATACGGTGCAATCTCAGCCGTCTGCCAAGAACAATAAAGAAAAAGACAAGAAAAAAGACAACAATAAACCCGACGCTCAAAAGAATAAATCTACTTATCAAAATCCATTGGCACAAACCGTTGCTACGCAAAAGAAGAAGGAACAACAGAACCATAACTCTAAGGAAGAACTCACCACTGAAATCCCTGCAGGTGTGATTGAAACCCAATACCAAAAGCTCACAGGTCCTAAAGTAGTGGGTGAGAAAATAGACCTTAGTCAGTTTGAGAAAAAGAAGAAAAAACGCAAACGCACCCGTCACAAAGACAAGGATAAAGAGACTCAAACTACTGTTAATAGCACTACTGATGCTACCGGCGACAGCGAAAAACGCAAACGCAAACGCATTCGCAAAGATGAAGTGAATGTGGCTAAAGGTGGTGACAACACGAAGAAAGAGAAGAAAAACAAGATTATTGCCAAAATAGAACCTTCCGAAGAAGAGGTACAAAAACAAGTACGCGAGACCCTGGAACGCTTGCAAGGTAAAGGTACAAAATCTAAGGGGGCTAAATACCGCAAAGAAAAACGAGAAACACACCGACAAAAGGTAGAACAAGAGCTCGCTGAACAAGAACAACAAGAGAAAATACTAAAAGTAACCGAGTTTGTGACAGTAAACGAATTGGCTACAATGATGGACGTTCCTATCAATAAGGTAATTGGTGCGTGTATGTCTCTCGGTATTATGGTAACAATGAACCAGCGTCTTGATGCCGAAACTCTCTCGATAGTAGCTGATGAGTTTGGCTATGAAGTAGAATTTGCAACAGCTAACATCGAAGAAGCTATCCATACCGAAGAAGATCAACCTGAAGATTTAGTACCTCGTGCGCCTATCGTTACCGTAATGGGTCACGTAGACCACGGTAAAACATCGCTCTTAGACTACATTCGTAAAGAAAATGTAATCGCAGGTGAAAGCGGGGGAATTACTCAGCACATTGGGGCTTATAGCGTGAAATTAGAAAGTGGTGAACGTATCACTTTTCTCGATACTCCTGGTCACGAAGCCTTTACCGCTATGCGTGCTCGTGGAACCAAAGTAACCGATATTGCTATTATTGTGGTAGCTGCCGATGACGATGTGATGCCTCAAACCAAAGAGGCTATTAGTCACGCACAAGCCGCAGGAGTACCTATTATCTTTGCCATTAACAAGATTGATAAACCGAATGCGAATCCCGATAAAATTAAAGAACACTTGGCTACTATGAACCTCCTCGTAGAAGAATGGGGCGGTAAAATACAGTCGCAAGATATTTCGGCAAAACAAGGTATTGGTGTATCTGAACTATTGGAAAAAGTACTCTTAGAAGCTGAAATCCTCGAGCTGAAAGCTAACCCTAACAAACCAGCGGTAGGTACTGTAGTGGAAGCAGCTCTTGACAAAGGTCGCGGATATGTATCTACTATATTGGTAGAATCGGGTACGTTACACGTAGGCGACTATGTACTGGCAGGTACGAACTCTGGTAAAATACGTGCTATGCACGACGAACGAGGCAAGAAGGTAAAAGAAGCAGGCCCTTCTACTCCTATTTCTATCTTGGGATTAGATGGTGCTCCACAAGCAGGTGATAAATTCTACGTATTCGAAGACGAAAAAGAAGCTAAACAGATAGTAGCTAAACGCGCTCAGTTACAACGCGAACAATCAGTACGTACGCAACGCCACATCACCCTCGACGAGATAGGGCGACGCATTGCTCTCGGCGATTTCAAACAGTTGAACATCATCCTCAAAGGGGACGTGGATGGCTCGGTAGAAGCTCTTACCGACTCTTTCCAAAAGCTCTCTACTGAAGAGATACAAGTGTCTATCATTCATAAAGGAGTGGGAGCGATTACCGAGTCTGATGTATTATTGGCTTCCGCCTCCGATGCTATTATCATTGGTTTCAACGTTCGTCCGATGACCAATGCACGCGCCTTGGCAGAAAAAGAATCTATCGATATTCGTACCTACTCTATTATCTACGACGCTATCAACGACCTGAAAGACGCGATGGAAGGAATGCTTTCACCGGTATTCAAAGAAGAGGTTACTGGTACGGTAGAGATACGCGAGCTCTTCAAGATTTCTAAAATAGGAACCATTGCGGGCTGTATGGTAACCGATGGTAAAATCTACCGCAACTCTAAGATACGTCTATTGCGTGACAATGTGGTGATTTATACGGGCGAACTTTCTTCACTCAAGCGTTTCAAAGACGATGTAAAAGAGGTAAGCAAAGGTTATGATTGCGGTTTGCAGATCAAGAACTACAACGATATTCACGAAGGTGACGTGATAGAAGCCTTCCAAGAAGTAGCAATAAAGAAGAAATTGTAAAGAGAGATATAAAAAAGCGCCTTAAAAGGCGCTTTTTTATATCTCTGAGCTAATTACTACTGCTATTGAAAAAAGCTTTGTGGTAAAAATCAGCTAATAACACTGAGATAGCGTCCATTTTTTGCTGAGGGGATAGCTTTTGAGCAATGGTTTGATAAATCTCTTCTTTATGTTGTTCAGCAAAGCTACTCAGCAGTCCTTTTTCTTGAATCAAATGTTCCATAGTAATATCTTTCAGCTCATTAAGCATCCAAAGATGTGCCTGATAGCCTTCCTCTGCTTTGTATAGCAATTCTTGATTTTCAGCAGTATTATTCAAGTCATAGGCTTGTTTCTTAGCAAAGAGGTCTGCTTTAAACTTGTCATCACTCTCCAATGCCTGTTTATACAAATTCTTCAAACAACGGAATACAAAATAACGATAGTCAGCTTGTTGCTTCTTAGCTTTTTCTACAAGTAGCTTTTGTTCTTGTAACAAACGTTTCTTATCTTTCTTAGCGCTTACTTGCAACTGACGGTGTACCTCTGCAATTTGAGTATTCAGCTCTCCCATAAAACTCAAATCAGTGATGTTTGAAAGCTCAGGTATATCTTTTATAATTACCTTTTCCTCAGTAGTTTTAGTTGCTTGTTCAATAGGTTCTTCGGTAGTTGCAGGAACTTCTGGCATTACTTTTTCCTCTTGTAATGGAATAGTATCCTTAGCCCTCTCAAGGTCTTCTGCTTTTTCAACTTTTTGCTTTTTCTCTTTACGAGGCTTTTTCTCTTTACGAGGCTTTTTCTCTTTACGAGGCTTTTTCTCTTTAGGAGTTTTCTCCTTTTTCTTAAACTTAAACGATGGGAAAGGCAATTCTACCTTTTCAAAATGGTAAGTATAACCTACACTCACATTAGTACTTTGTGCCGAAGTGTTTTGAGTGTCACTTTCAGCATTGCGGAATGACTGTAAGGCGCTCAAGGTAAACTGGTGGTTTTTCCAAGGAAGGAAGTTTACATTTAGTTGCACATTAGCTGTACTACCTTTGGAGGTAGCCGATTGTGAAATACTATAGTTTCCTAACAGTGTCGTGTTGAGTTTGTCTTCAAAAAACGCTTTACCTACTGTAAGCGAAGGTCCCATCACTTGTGTTTTCTCTCTTGATACAATACTGTACGAGTAGTTGAACGAAGGAGACAAACTTAGTTTGCTTTCAGGGAATTGTAGTATATAAGTCGCACCCGCGTTGTGAAAACGCGAAATACCTCCTCTGCGTACTATATCATTTTGTTTATTCACCACATCGTTGAAAGAATACGAAAGAGTTATATTCTGTTTTTCATTTATGGCATAAGCTATGTTGGCATTCGTGTTTTGTGATACTTGTCGGTAGTTGATAGAATCTTGAGGGTGTTCATAGAGTTGCGGATTGTTGATTCTATCAAAAGGATTGATAAGTTTATTAGTAAACATCGTAAAGTTGCTATAACTTCCTGAAAGAGATAGTTTAGACGTAACCTTGGCATTTACATTGGCTGAACCTACCCACTGGTTGGACTGTTTAGGTTTTTGTTGGTTTAAATTGTCGTGTTGTCGTCCTATACTAGTAGCTATTGACACATTGCCATTAAATAAATTCAACGAACTGTTTAGGGTGATATTCTCCATATCGTTTACAAAATAGTAAGCCCCTAAGGTCTTGTAATCGGGGTCTACTTTCTCGTAACGCACCCCTACACTCGCCTTCGTGAAAATAAAGTTAATACCTGCATTGTAAGCTGTAAAATCCTGCTTTTGGCTTTGAGTATTGCCCAAAAGGCTTAGCGCATATTCACCAAACACTTCTACAAAATGCAGAGGTTTATATTTAGCAAATCCTGAATACACTTGGTTGGATAGTGGATATATTTTCTTCTCATCGGGAATAGGTACCGATAGAGAATTAGCTTTATCGTTAGCAAAGAAGAGAATTCCGCCTATTTCTAAATCTTCTTTTTTATAAGAGAGCTTCGTGCCGTAACCCCAACGCTCATAGGTAGGTATGGTCTGAGGGCGACCGTCATATTCAGTTGCTTTGGCAAGTCTACCTCCCATAAACGAAGCTCTTAAAGGGTATTTTTCAGGGGTGAGCTCTAAGCCTCCTCCTGTAAATTGTAAACCGTTGAATGTATAAGGAGAAAAGCTCATACTCACATCACCTATATGGGCTAAAATCCATTTGTATTTAGGGTGCAGACTTAGGCGATTGAACTTAAAGGGAATTTGGTAATCTAAAGCATCTCCTTGATTGGTGTATCGATAATTGATCGGCATCGTCCAATCGTAAAAGCCCAAAGTGATATTACCATTGAAGAAATACAAGAAAGGTTCATTAGTGGGACTATCAGAGGCCTGGTTATACACACCACTTACCGAAGCACTCCCCGAGATAGAAAAAGGTTTCTTCTTGAGTTTTTCTTTCAGCTGAGTATCTATATTCTCTAAATCTACCTGCTGAGCTAAAAAAGGTAGAGAAAGTAATACAAAGAATACAAGTAGGTAAGTTCGCGCCATTGATTAATGATTTTTTTGCATTTTAATATCAACAACTATGTAAGATTCCGCACCATTGCTTACGTATTCCTTTATCTTAATAGCTCCTTTTCGCCCGTTAGCTGTCTCAAAAAGCACAATTCTGTTTGCCATTTCCTTATTGAAGGGAGCTTTGTTACTATTAGATTTAATAGACAAAGAAGATAGAGTAGCTCCCGAAGAAAGCGCATCGAAATCAGCTACTGAGAAAAACACCTGCCCCTTATTCTCTTGTTTGTTGATAAAGTAACTTTTTGTAGCATTGGGAATAGGGTCAAAAACAGCTGTTTGTGCTTCATCTGGTGATAAGAATACATTATAAGCAAAAGAAGTGCTCTGCCCGAAATACACAAAATCAATAAGCCTGCCGTTCTCCGCTGTTACTTCATTAGGCTTTAGTACTTCCCCTAAAAAAGAAGAAAAATAGCAACCTACTGTTTTATTAGTATTGATACCTAATTTTATATCTGTAAAGGTAATAAGATTATCACCTGCTGTTACCGTAAAGTTCTTTCTTTCAGATAAAGTTTGCTTGTCGTTATTAGCTGTAAGCTCTATTTGATACGTTCCTGCAGTAGGAAGTATAAACGACGGATTTTCATCAGTGCTCTCTTGCTGAAAAGCCCCGCTACTTACTTTCCAGCGATAAGCAGTGGCATTTACCGATTGGTTTTTCAAAAATATACGTACAGGGGCTTGTGTATTATGAGGGTATTCATTGGTTATTTCAAAAGCAACAACTAAAGGCGCACGCACTACTACTGTTTTCTCCATTACCCTACGCTGAGAGTGGTTGCTCGCTTCCAATCGCAATGTAAATACCCCCCCTTTTTCAAAAGTTACCGTAGGATTTTTCTCCGAACTATAAGCAGGCGTTCCTCCTTCAAACGACCATTGATAAGTAGTCGCTCCCTCACTTTGGTTGCTAAGAGTAAGCGTAAGAGGTGCTATATCACTCCCTTGTTGAGTAAAACTAAACAAAGCTGATAGCTCAGGGTAAACTGTAAACGATTTTTGGAAAGTGCGCGCCTCACCGTCTAAATTGGTGGTATGTGCTGTAATAGTATAAGTACCAGGCTCGGTATAACGAATATCCTCAGGATAAAAGGCATTAGAAGAAGTATAACTGCCATTAGGAAATTCCCACTGAAAAGCATCAGCTCCTGTGATTTTGTTTATGATGCGCACTTGTGCTGGAACATTGTAATTATCATCTACCATTGCAATGCTAAAATCACCCTCAATAGGCATATTTTGCTCTTGCTCACAAGCAAAGCAAAACCATAGTGCTAAACAAATTACTATCTTTAAAACTAAACGCATTGTATCATATTCTAAAACGGCTACAAAAGTAATACTTTTTACACAATAAACCTAAAAAACATTTACTTTTTTAAGTCTAATATGTCATTCTTAACCCTCTAAGAGCTAAAAAATCTGCTAATCCCCCCTACCCTATGATTCACACCTGTCTGTGCCACCCGTGCCTTTTCTCTTTCTTTCGCCTCGAAACCTCGTTTTTGGCATTTTTAGCGTTGTTGTATCACACTATTAATCAATTATTTATATACCCTTTCTATACCAATCGTCCAAGATTCGTATAAGCTTCCTATAAGCTCTCCATAAGCTACTCCCACCCTCCTCATAGCATTTTTTCACCAAAATCTCTCCCAACCCTCTTCCGAACTCCTCCGTTTCCTTTCGATAGATCAGATATGTCACTTTTAGGGGTACACACTTTGCCAAAGTTTAAAACTTTGGCAAAGTTAATCTTTTCCGCTGGCGTTTCTTGTAGCTTGCACCTAATTCACTAATTTCCTAATCTGCTAATTTTCTAAACTTCCTCTTCCCCATTTGCTAATTTCCCAATCTGCTAATTTTCTAAACTTCCTCCTCCTCTTTTACAAAAAATTGTATAATTCAACTATTTGATGTATCTTTGCAAAAATACTATAAAATGAACTGCACTCGGTTATTCTGTTTCCTCTGTGTGTTTCTGTTTGCGAAAACACCCCTCTTTTGTCAAGAAGAAAAGTCTATTTCTACCGCTTTTCCGTTCTTAATCCTTAATTCTGATGCTATATCAGCAGGAAAAGGAGAAGTAGGGGTAGCCTCCTCTCCCGATGTGTTTTCCCAAAGAGTGAATGCTCCCAAATATATCTTTCTGCCTACTTCTTCAGCAGTAGCCATTAATTATATGCCCTTCACCCACAGAGCTGTGCACGATGTGTTTTTAGGGGGGATTACTTTTTACAAAAAGAGAATACGCGATGCTTTCGGGGCAAATTTCTCATATTTCAGTATCGGTGATGTGAACTTAACCCAAGACATAGGGCAACAATCGTATATGTTAGGCACTTTCAAGCCTACTGAGCTTTCATTGGAGGGCTCTTATAGTTTACAATTAAGTCAGTCGTTTGCAATGGGAGTTACCTCTCGTTTCTTAAGCTCACAACTATCTATTCCTTCGCAAGGGAAGAGTGTAGCCCGAGCATTAGCTTTTGATATAGCAGGCTATTTTTATTCACAAGAACACTTTATTAGTAGTTTGTTATACCGATACGCTTGGGGATTCCAACTTTCTAATGTGGGAACAAAGGTGAAGTACGACGACTTGGGCAGGTCTTTCTATCTTCCCACCCAACTGAAATTAGGAGCAGGTTTTTTATTGCAAACCGATAGTTATAACGAGTGGGAACTCTCGATAGAAGCACAAAAATACCTTGTGCCTACCCCTAATGAGCAAGGTGTCCCCGACAAAGATATTATAGAAGCCTTAATAACCTCTTTCTACGATGCTCCTAATGGTTTTCGTGAAGAGTTTCACGAGATTAATTGGGCAATAGGTTTGGAATACAAGTATAACCAATCATTTTTCTTGCGCTCAGGATTTTTCTATCAACACAAGGACAAAGGCGACCGAAAGTTTCTATCCATAGGAGCAGGTTTTGCTTTTAACAATTGGCAAATGGACGTAGCTTATCCTTTTTCATTCTCCACCTATAACAATCCATTCAACACCTTTAAAATTAACCTAATTTACCGCTTTGGGCAACAGTGATTATTTTACAATCATCTTCTGCACCATCACATCTCTTCCCGTTTTTTAGCTTAAAACTATAAAACCAAGTAATGAACAGAGAATTAATATGAGAAGACGGAGGGACATTATTACTTAGAAAAATATTTTGATAAGCAACTGCTATTCTTCTCTATAACATCAGCTAATTTGAAAATGTTTAAGGTGTTATCAATGTTTTTTATGCCTTTACATAAAAGCATTCTTATTTTCTTCTATAATATCACGCAAATTTCTAATCATTATGTTGCCATCTTTTTCTATTACCTTTTTAAATTTCTGAAATTTAGGATATTTTGGCGTCTCGGAAAAACAAATATCTACAAACACATCAAAATCTATTGTTGTTAAGACAAATAAAGTATTATTCCCTTTTGCGATATCTCTATCTAAAATCTGATTTCCCTTTTTTATGATGGGATCATTATCATAAAATTTCAATATAGAAAAGGTGTCATTAGAGCTATTTATATCTATAATTTCTTTTACTGCTAAACTATCTCTTTTTAAAAGTTCTATTGGTATTCTATATTTTTCTGAGATTTTTTCTTTTGATAAAACTTGTTTTTTTAGAACTACTCCACTTATAACATCGTGAAATTCTTTTTTATATTTCAAAGAATTCTTAATAGGTGTTCCTCTTGTGTTTTTGCTCATTTCCCCTGTTTTCGCTATTTCCTTTTTATAAAAGGGAGAGAATTGCTTATCTAATAAGTTAAAAACATTAATATTTGATGAATCATCATTTTTTATACAATTAAAAAAATCATCACATAGTTTTGTTATATTAATATTCTTTTCATTTTTTAAATAGTCAGACACTTTAGTAGTGTTTGTTCCGACTAAAAACAGTGCTATATCGAGATTTTCTCCCATATCTTTAACTATTAAACCTTGAGAGGAAGATTGAATGTAAAATACTGAATAGATAGGCTTAGGAAATGTGCCATTATAATTGATATACTTAACGAAGATATCTTCAGTAATACCATTATTAAAAATGTATTTAGAGTCTAACTGATAATAATTATTCTTATTATCATCATATAGTCTCATATTCTTTAAGTAATCCTCTTTTTTATAACTTGTAGGAATCTCATAAGGTTTGAAAAAATCTTCCAACTGTTGCTGAGTACTCAAATTGAAAAAATCACAAAACTGCTTTTCCACTGTATTGATTGAAAATTTACATTTTTTACCTTTATAAAGAAATATATTCTCATAACTTTCTATAGTCAGTTTTCCTTCCACTTCATTTATAACGGCTAATTCCTTAGCTTCAAATTCAATTTGCCCAAAAGCTAAGATACTATTTAATAATAAAATAAAAGTTATTTGTAATTTCATTTTTCCCTTTATTTAATAAGATTAATACTTCGTGTTATCTATTATTGATTGTTTTTAAATTTATGAGTCTTCATCAAATGCCAGAAAACAATCATACCAACTATTCCAATAGAAGAGAAGATTATTCGCATTTTCTTCCATCGTGCAAATTCATTATCGTATACAACCATCACTTGATCAGAATGCTTAAATTTTAGTACCTTTATTGAATTTCCTATCTCAACATTTGGAATATCGAATTTTCCTGCAATATCATATACATTTTCATCTAAGTTTCTAATAAAATATACTTCTTGACTATCAATATACCCTCTCACAAAAACACTTGGAGTTCCATTATATTTTCCTCCACTACCCCCATGATAATCTATCTTTGAGATAACCATCACTTTTTGAAAATAATTCCCTGATAAAGCATCGTATATCCGCTTAATATCAAAAAGATTCATTATAAGAATCAAAAAAGCTAATAAAAATAGCCAAAGCTTGAAAAACCACATAACAATTTATTTTACATATATTTTAAAAGGAGATGTTTCATATTTAATATTGTCCCAAATATATTTAAAATCACCACTAGGAATAATATTATACCCTCCTAAGGTCATCTCACCTCTTATTCCTACATAAGGTTTCCCTATCCCTATTTCCCCCTCTATCGATTTGTTTATATTAGAATATTTTATATTCCCCCAAGAAGATATTCCTGCATAAGGGTTTGCACTTATGTTTACAACTCCTAAATCAAGACCTAAATCTCCCCCTGCTTGTAAATCAGCTTGAAGTCCAAAATTCATTGCAAAACCCTTTTCTATAAACCCTTTTTTGTCATTCCGTTTTTCATATTGCATTTGTCCACTTGCTATAAGTCCTATAATAGGTTTAAGATATATTTTTGCTTTTGCTAATTTTAAATCTGCTCCATATGTAAAACCATTAAAAGCTAAATTAATTCCTCCTGAGAAACCTCCTTTTCTTACTACATTGTAAAACCTTGTTGCTTTATCTTCTTCTAAAAACTCTTCACCTTGAAAAGAAATGTTGAATTCTAATTTTCCTGTATTATCTAATTTATTCAAAACACTACCAATACGATTTACATATTCACTAAGTTTTCGTAAAGCATTTTGTACCGCAGGAGACACTACTTCTACAGAAATGTTATAACCATCTACCCATTTAATTTGTACACTTTTACTCATTTTGGTAGGATTACCTGTTTTTACTGTTATTTTTTTATCTTGTTTTTCATTAATAGAGGTCTTGAAATCTAATTCCCCTTGATTTGTTTCAAACTCTTTGCTATTTACAGTCCAATTAATAAAACTCACAGGAATTTCTTCCTTAGGAATATTAGGTTTTATTTCAGCTATAAATTGGGTATCCCGCCTTTCCTTTTCTATAGAAGGAAAATTTACATAATATAAGGTCTCCCCACTTTTTGCTACTCTATTTCCATTTCTTAAATCAATAGCTTTTAACTCCGTAAGATCAAACTTCTTTACTTCCTTATCTATCTCTATTCGTACTCCTATAGAGTCTGGAACTTTAGCAAATGCATAAATATCCAATTTTAAAAGTTCTTCAGAATGTTTCTCTATAAAAAATGTTTTTTTCTTTTCAAATCCTGCTATTATAGTTTTTAAACCCCCTCCATTAGGATAATAAATATTAAAATTCACTTTAGTTGTATCTGCTACATCTCCCATTTCAAAGGTTTCAAGCATTTTCCGCTTATAAGGAAGTTTTATTTTATCCCCTGTGTAGTATTTTTTATTTTTATGTTTAATATAATAAGTAACATCTCCTTTCTTGTTATTTTCAGGAGTTGTTTCTTTACTTTTTTGCAAATTGCTAGGTGATTCTGTTTGTTTCACTTCGTTATCTTCAACTGCTACAGATGTATTTATTTCTGATTCCTTTTTAGCCGTTTCTGTATATTCTCTTTCCTTCTCCTTAGCCCACTCTTCTAAACTTTTATCAAAATTCTCATCTTGTTCCCCAAAAAGAGCTATAGTTTCTTCTTTTTTCTTAGCTATTTCTCTCTTCAATTCTTCAGCAAATTCTTTCAGTCCGTTCATTTCCTTTGAAACTTCCACCACATTCCTCTCCGTCTCATCATAAGTCGTTACTAACTTCCCTTCTATGAGTTGGCGTTCGGTGTTGAGCTTGATGCCGTTAAACACTACCTTTATCTTAGTGTCTTGCAAATAAGGTACTTTCACATAACCTTCTCCTGAGTATACGCCATTGTTACCCGTAGCGTTGAGCACCGTTACCGGGAAATCGCCTGCTGTAAAGGTCGTGTTAGGATACAGATTGTCCTGTAGTGGGTTAGTGTTCTTGATACGTATCTCGGGTTTTACCCCACATTGCACTTGACTCTTTTCGTCTATCTGCTCGGTGGTAGTGAACTCTTGTTCGGTGCTATACATATAGCTCTCTTCACCAAATACCGAGCTACTATAAGCTGTTTCTAAGCCACAGGCTACGCCCACTTTGTAAATGTAGGTGCGTCCCCGTTTAAGGTTCGTGAGCTTGGCATAGGGCATACTCACCTTTTGCGATTTCCAAGTTTTACCTTTCTCGCGGTACATCACCTTGTACGGGTACTCTTGGTTGGGCATCATCGCCTGAGCACTCCAACGCAGTTGTGCTGAGGTGCTCTCGGTTATCGCAGTGAGGAACTTCGGCGCTTCACAATGAGAGACTAAATCAAAGTAAAAAGTCTCGGAATTGCCGTTGTTTTTAAAGTACGACTGTTCG